>JAGRBY010000166.1 GCA_020433835.1 Anaerolineae bacterium
CCATCGCCATCGTCATCGCGGGCATACTCGCCGACAGCGTGATTGACCGTTTTGTGGTCGTAACCCCAGGCCACGAGACGAGCATAAATGTTGTATTCATCGGTATAAATGAGCGTACCCGGTTGGATGGTTTGCTTGATCAAGGGCTTAATGGTGACTTGTTGGACATTTTCAAGCATGCGGATGACGACTTGCCCGCCCCGTTGGATCATCCCGAAGATCGGTGGTTTCTCCTGAGCTAAGGTGCCCCGACCGCGTTGGCCCTTGAGCCGACGGCGGCGGCCTTGCCGGCCTTGAGCCGCAACCGCTTCGGGCTGGCCTTTGTGGCCCGCGACCAGGTAGACTTCATCACACTCAACTTCACCGGTCAGGGTGACCGGCTTTTTTTCGCCATGACCCCTGTCCGTAACTGGCGGGTCATCTCCTGGACATCATCTTTGTTCAGGTTCAATTCTTGGCTGATCTGCTGGTTGGAGAGATTGAGCCCCATCAGGTACAGACACACGATCCAAACCTTCAGTGGTTGCCGATGGCCTTCGAAGATGCTATCGGTCAGATCATCAAACTGTTTGTTACAACCCTGACACTCGTAGCGTTGGCGGGCTTTGTGTCGATTATGTTTACCGCGTTTGGTCACTTGGCCTGAATCGCACTCAGGACAACGGACACCGCCTGGCCAACGCAACTTGCGCACTTCCGCGTAGCATTTCTCATCGTCGATCAAGTCTTGAATGTTCAACATCGCTCGTCACTCGCTTTGATTTGTTCTATTCGGTTACTTTATGGCTTTGCTTCTCCTTTCGCAAATGACCTCCTTGAAACCCATATTGAGCCTAAATTTTTATGTGCCAGGACTTACGCAGAGTGTAGAACAATTTGCTCAATTGTTCCGAATTGTGGGCCTACGCGTGGCGCAAATGGGCAATTGTCGCTACAAAATCGGGAATTTGCGTAAGTCCTGTGTGCTTAAAACCTTTTAAGCGCTACATCCATTGTGTCGTTCATCTCAAAAACCTGATCAAATCGGGTAAGGTGCAAAATACGTTTTGCTGCGGGTTCAATAGGCCAGACTAATTTTGTATCTCCGTTAGCGTATCGAGCACGTTTAAGCAGGCTAACCAAAACAGCCATACCAGCACTATCTAAAAAAGTGGTTTCCGATAAGTCAACAATAAATTTGTTATTTCCATTACCCAATAACTCATCAAAGCGTTCTCGCATAGAAGGCGCGCTAAACGCATCAAAACGGCCTTTGGGTTTTACGACAGTAACACCAGTAGCAAATTCAGTAAGTAAAAGGTCCATATCGATCTCCATTAGTTTACAAATGCATTAATTGCTTCATCTTCTTGGCCAAAAATTTCAAAAGCTTTGTCCAATCGAGTTAATTCAAAGATGATTCGTACAGGCTGTTGCAGGCCGTATAGACGTAAATTACCCCCTCTCTGACGACAATTCTTCATACCTTGTACCAATGCAGCCAGCCCTGTCGAATCGATAAAATTTACGTGTGAAAGATTGATCAATATATTTGGGGCTGAAATATTTGTAGTTTCATTTAGCCATTCTTTAACGGGTTTAACTTCATATGCATCAAAACGCCCCGAAATTTCTAAGACAGTAACTTTGCCGTCTGCAACTGAGCGTGAACTAAGTTTCATAAGTAATACCTCCTAAGAGTAGGCTTCTATCTTTAGATAAGATGAAAATTTGTTTAATTAGCTTAAGATTTTATCTATAGTATCAATTAATTTTTGTGAGCTAGAAGGTTTTGTGAGAACATTATTTGCTCCCGCCGCTATTGCTGTAAGATGATCTTGATTTTGTCCGCTGGCAGTAAGAACAATAATTGGGAGAGTTTTATAAAGTTTATCCGCACGTAATTGTTTAACTAGGGCTATACCATCCATCTTTGGCATTTCAATATCGGCAATAATAAGATCGACGCTATTCCCCTCTAAATATTCTAAAGCTTCACAGCCATTAAAAGTAGTAATAACTTTGTGTCCTTCCTTACGAAGGGTAAAAGAAAGCATGCGTTGATTTACTCTGTTATCCTCTGCTACTAAAATTGTGGCCATAATCCCTCCTAAACCCATTTTTTCCTAGGTATGCAAATTCAATTGGTTATTGCAAGTTCTTGACAAGACGCCAGTAATTGTTATGTTGATCAGATTTGTAATCAACCTCATCGAGCAATTGATGCATAAGGAATAAACCATATCCATGAATTTGAGGTTCATTCAGATCTATATCAATATCTTTTGAGAATATAAACGAATTCCCGGCATCAGCTAGATCAATAACAAACCGTTGTTTACCTTCTAACGTTATTGTTACTTCTATCCGGCCTCCTGATTGCCCTTTGTAAGCATGCCGTACGATATTTGTGCAAGCTTCTTGAACAGCAAGTTGAATGTTGTAAGTGATTATTTCATGTTCGCTAACAGTTTCAACACGTTCTAACATAGCGGCGATGCAAGCACTGACAACATTAAGATATTTATGTTCAGCTGGAAGTTCTAACTGAATAACCTTATCCATCGTATCCTCCCTATCGTCAGTGATAATATTCGTTAGATATGCCAAGTCTCACTTTCCTTTAATAACAATAAGTGTCTGATCATCATCTTGAGGGCAATCAAATCCGAAGGTGTTAATGTTTTCGAACAAGCAGTCAGAGATTTCTTTGGCCGATTTTTGTGCTATTATTTCTAAGAGCATACATAATCGGTTGTACCCAAACATCTCTCCCTTAGAATTACGGGCTTCACTGAAGCCATCTGTGGCTATAACCAATACATCACCAGTATTAAACGGCAGTTCACAAGATTTAGATAAACTCGTTGGTAGTATACCCATTGCTGGTCCGTCTGCTTCTAACAGTCTGGCTTCTCCTCCTGCTTGGTAATATATGACTGGTGAGTGACCTGCGTTGGCGAAAATTAACTTACTTTGCTGCACGTTATATTGGCCGACAAATACGGTTGCAAACATTCCTACCTCAGTAAAATCGTCATACATTTCTTCATTAGCAAAAGCTAAAATTGTGTCTGGCCCAGGTGCTGGTGAGAATTTGGACTTACTGCGTAATACAGTACGACTGATTGCCATAAGCAACGCAGCTGACATTCCTTTACCGGAAACATCACCTAAAATGAAGGTAAATGGGGTATCAGGTTGGTAAATGAAATCGTAAAAATCGCCACCTACTTGCAATGCTGGTCTTGACCCGGCAGCTATATCTAATTGTGGAACATGCGGAGGATCGCTTGGTAATAATTGAACCTGAATTCGAGCAGCAACTTCCAATTCAGTTCTTATTCTAGTCTGATCAATTAATTCCTCGTGTAGTAGCGCATTTTCGATTTGTGAACCTGCATATTCCGCTATGGCTCTGGCTAATTTTAAATGAGGAGATAAAGAAGATGTAGATTGATTAAAGAAAACTCCCAAAATTGCACTTGCCTTTTCTGTAATTGGAAGGGGAGTAATAAATAAACTATTCGTGTTTAGAGGTAGCCCACCTGGTACATCTTCAGTGTGAAGTAACATCTCACTATTAACTTCTGTCATTTCCTGCAAAAGGTATTCAAGAGTGTCTAATGGTGTAAGGGAAGAAGGTGTTTGCTCGACTATGGGGGGGCGATTTCTTACATTGAGAATTACAAAAGCACCTTTGGCTTTCGTAAGCCGTTTTACCTCTTGAATAAGAGCCCACAATGCATCATTGAGATCTAGGTGACTTCGTGCTGAATGTGTAACTTCGTATAGAGCAACCAGTTGATCTTGTGCATCGATTAACTCAGCGGTTAAGTTATCTAATTCGACTTCAAGTTCAAGAAGTTGAGATAATAACTTTGCCTCAGCTTGTAGTCGTGCATGGGCTTGTGAACTTTTTATACCGCTTAGCTGTATCTGTCCATGCATCTGGCCGTTAATGAGAAGTCGTGCGGACAAGTCGTTTTTTGTTGGTGTATTATTTGTTGGCCACGTTGCTAATAGGGTATCGTTTTTCCAAAGGCTAAAACTTTTTGCCCCTTCTGCCAGCCAAGCTCGTGCTAGTGCTTCTAGTTGATGATTAAATGATTCTAAAGGTTCTATTAAGAGCATTTGCTGTGTACCTTTTACAATAAGCCCTGATAAAATTTTTATCTGGTAGAATCTTTAAGTTATCTGTAAACTGGATTCTAAACGATTGTTAATCTTTATCTAGGATTGTAAGGTGATTTCTACTTCGTCATATATAGCAATAGCCTGATCTAATTTGTTAGCAGCATGTGTCAAATCACTAGAAAGACCAATATCTTCTAATTCTTTACAAAGTTTTGATAGTATTAAAGCACCTACATTTGCCGAACTGGATTTTAACGTGTGTGCTGCCTTTTTAATCGTTTCTGGATTTTTGCTAGCAAATCCTTCTTCTAATTGTACTAAGATGCTTGGGGTTTCTTGTAAAAATATCTCTATTAACTCAGCTACCATTTCAGAACCTTCTTCCCCCATAGCTTCTTCAAATTCTTGTAAAACACCTCGATCTATAACATTTTCAGAAATAAAAAGATCAGAAGTAATCGGCTGGCTAGTTAATAACATATCTTTTGTATCGATTGACTTCTTTTCTGAGGAAGCTTGTTTTTTGCTTTCTTTTAATACTCTTATCATTTGATCAACTTGAATGGGTTTGCTTATATAATCATCCATTCCATTCTCTAAATATTTTTCCTTGTCCCCTCGTAAAGCGTTCGCTGTCATTGTAATGATTCGAGGCTGTTTATTTGATGGAAATTCTCTTCGTATGTGTCGAGTTGTTTCAATACCATCCATTTCCGGCATTTGAATATCCATCAAGATAATATCATAATGCTGACGCTTTAGCGCTTCTATTACCTCTAACCCGTTGCTGGCCACATCAGCCAGGTAACCAATACGTCCTAAAATACCAAGTGCTACTTTTTGGTTGACAGTATTATCCTCTGCCAAAAGAATTTTTAACGGTTGTTTTTGCCCTAGATTTTCATCAAATACAGAGTTTGTTTTGGATTGAAGAATAGTTTTAGTTTCTTTTGTTACGACATTAATCAACACATTATATAGCTGAGATGTTTTTATTGGTTTTGTTAGGTAAGCTGAAAATAATGTGTCCTCTTTCCCTATTTCCGTTTGGTTCGGCGATGCCAGCATTATAAGAGGAACAGATACAAATGCCTCTCTCTTGCGTAATTCCTTAGCCAGAGTGACCCCGTCCATATTTGGCATCTGCATATCTAAAATAGCCAGGTCAAATTTGATGCCTTGATCAATGAGATTTAAGGCCTCAACCCCAGAGTCTGTTGAGGTGGGGATCATCTTCCATGATTTGGCTTGGTACTCTAAAATGCGCCGATTAGTTTTATTGTCATCAACTATAAGAACCTTCTTTTCAAATAATTTTGTTTTGTTATCGTAATTGGGATATTCTTGATTATTTGAAATTTGAGTGACAACAAAGAAGTAAAAAGTAGAGCCCTCTCCTTCTTTACTTTCCACCCAAACAGAACCATTCATCATTTCAATCATGTATTTGCTTATAGCTAACCCTAGTCCAGTTCCACCATAGCGTCGCGTTGTTGATACATCAACTTGGCTAAATGATTGGAAGAGGCTATTAAGCCGATCTTTCGGAATACCAATACCCGTATCTTTAACAGAAATTGTGAGTTTGTAAGCATTGTTTTCTAATTGTTGCCCTTGCACTCGCACTACAATTTCACCTTCTTCGGTGAATTTTACGGCATTACTTAAAAGATTTACTAAAACCTGCCGTAGGCGGGTGACATCCCCAATAAAAATATAAGGAATATCTTGTCTGATTATGTAAGCTAACTCCAAACCTTTATCTGTCGCTTTCTTTGCTACAAGATCAAACGCTTCTTCAATACACGTTCGCAGATTAAAGGGATGTTCTTCAAGCTCAAACTTACCAGCCTCGATTTTCGAAAATTCGAGAATATCATTAATAATGGTAAGTAAAGCATCTCCACTTGTGCGGATGGTTTCAACAAACTCACGTTGTTCACCAGAAAGAGGCGTATCTAGCAATAGGCTAGTCATACCTATTACCCCATTCATTGGCGTGCGAATTTCATGGCTCATATTGGCTAAAAATTCGCTTTTGGCTCGTGTAGCTGCTTCTGCTTGTCGTTTTGCTTGTTTAAGTTCTTGTTCGCGTTTATGACGTTCTGTAATATCCTGAACTGCGCCAATAAGTTTTATGGGATTGTTGTTCGCATCTCGAAGGATATCAGTCTGACTGCTGACGTAACGTATTTCATTGTTTTTGTGTATAATGCGATGTTCTAGATAATATGAGTTAGCACCCGTTTTCATTGCGTTTCGGATAACTTTGAAGACGTGGTTTTTGTCTTCGGAATGTATAGTTTTCCGATAAACTCTGAAGTTTATTTGCTTGCTTTTAGGGATATCAAAGATCTCATAAATTAAATTGTCATAAGTCGTTTTATTTTGGACTATATCCCAACTCCAAGAGCCTAAACGGGCAATTCTTTGGGCTTCATAAAGACGTTTTTCACTTTCACGAAGTGCAATTTCAGCCCACTTCTGATCGGTAATATCAGTAACAATTCCTAAGACCTGTGGCGATTGGCCATCCTCACCAGTAATTGGCCGTTTGATGGTTTGTCGCCATCGAGTCTGTCCATAAATATTAATCACTTTATCCTCGTGGCGAATAATTTCTTTCCCAGACTCAATAACAAATAGATCATCATTATTGTAGTGGTTTACCAAGTCAATATTTGGATTAAAATGGGCATCTGTTTTGCCAATCAGTTCATTTACTGTTGTGCCATAAGCTTCGGCAAAAGCATCATTGGCCAAGGTGAAGCGCATATTTTGATCTTTGGCAAAGATAAAGTGGGGAATACGATCAATAATCTGTCGTAAAAACGTACGTTGTTGAGTTAAGGCTTTTTTTGCTTTTTGTCGTTCAGTCACATCAAATGCTAACCCAATCACTCCCTCTACTTTTTTTTCAGCATTACTGAAAGGGATAAAATGCGCTTCAAATACTAGTCCGGCTTGGTCAATAGTGGTTATCCTTTTTTTTCCTGATAGAGCAAGATGAATGTTGTTCTTAACGGAAAGTGAATTACTATAAACATCAAAGATAGATTTACCAAGAAAATCGCTTGGTTTGAGGTCTGAATTTTTTATTCCTTTTCCTTCAGCTAGTGTGAAAATGCCATTTTTATCCACGGCAAATAAGATGAGTGGAAGATTGCTCACTACAATCTCTATAAGCTCGTCTCTTTCCCTCAGCGTCTGTTCTATTTCTTTTCGTTTTTGAATATCTTGAAAAAGTTGATTGTTGATGTAGGAAATTTCTTGTTTTAAGTAATTAACTTCAACATAATTGATTTCATTTTCAACTAATTCAGCTAGATCTTTGAGAATTTCTAATTCACCCTTGCTCAAATATCGGGGATTACAATCAATAATGCCTATGCTGCCTATTCTATTGCCATCAAGGACTCTTATAGGGTAACCGGCATAAAAGCGGATAAAAGGCTCTCCGGTTACAAGAGGGTTATCTACAAAAC
Organism: Anaerolineae bacterium; assembly: GCA_020433835.1. The sequence goes on from JAGRBY010000166.1 coordinate 7,602, forward strand.
GTTTGTCGAGATAAGTGTCAGGTATAACAAATGCTTCATCAGCTATAATGGTATGCCCACAGAATGAAATATCTCGCGCTGTTTCCTTAATCGATAAGCCATAACAAGCTTTGAACCATTGTCGTTCAGCATCAATTAAAGTTATTAATGCTATTGGAACATTGAATATACGTTTTGCTAACCGAGTAATCCGATTGAACCGTTCTTCAGAAGGTGTATCGAGGATATGTAAATTATACAAAGCTTTCAATCTCTGTGCTTCGTTTGGTGGAATGGGAGCCGGTTTCATCAAGCTATCCTCATCTTTTAAAGATGGATATAGATCACAATGTTGATGCTTGTGGCATTAATAATGTAGAATGATGGCTTGGTGTGTTTCAATTTAAGGATAGGAATGTGAAATCCACCAAGAATGTTCAATATATTCTTTAAATATATTTCATAATCCCACTAGTATAATAGCTATGAGCATTCAGTAACATTGTTTTTATATGTGACTTTTGTTTAATATACATTGAAATTGATAACATCTTTTCTTATTCACTCGATGTTGTTGCTTTTTGCACTACAGGTATTGTTAATTCCAAAACTACACCTGAACCCTCTTTTTGGTTGTAAAGCTGGCAAGTTCCTCCAACTTCCCATATCAAGGATGCCACTGTCGATAGGCCTAACCCCATTCCGCTAGACTCACCGGTAAAATATTTTTCTCCCTGATAGTAAGGGGACCATGCTTGCATAATCTGCTCAGGCGAAAGCGTAATCCCATCATCTCCAATGATAATCCTTACAAAAGAATTAGTAATGGGTTTTAGCGATATTGTCACCTTTGGTTTCTGAAAGGGATGGAACTTTAACGAATTCTCAAGAATTTCTTCAAGTAATAATTCCATAGCTTGATGAGATAATGTTGCTTGAAATAATGTAACTTCTTTTGGACAGTCTACTAGTACGTTACTTACGTTTAATTTACGACTTACATTTTTTACAAGTTCAGGAAATTCATCAAAAGGAATACGCTTAAAGGTCTGTCCAGGACTAACGGATTGTTTATATTTCAAAACGTCATTGATCTGCGTTAACAGCCTTTGAGAACTGTTGTAAATGGTTTGAGAAAATTCTTCAATCTCATCGATAGATAACTCGGTTGCGTGGCGCATAAGCAACTCTGAGCCATTTGATAAGCCAATCAATGGAGTTCGCAACTTATGAGAAATTAACTTATGGAAACTATGAATGTCACGCTTTAATGTCATCTCCTCAGTTACGTCTCGTAAGCATACTACCCAAGTTGTAATGGATGGGGCAGGCAGTTTAAGCGTTTCCACTTTTAACCAAAACGGTTTTGACACCATAGATTCAGGTCTTATTAAATATCGAGGCAGTGGATGTTGTGAATTATGTTCTGGTGGCCATGTAACCCACCCGTTCTGCGGTTCATAGTTGTATTGTTTTGTTACCAGCTCTAGAAAGGTTTGCCCAATAATTTCTGTTTTATCATTAGATCCCAGATATATCCGCGCCTTCGAATTGGCAAAACGAATAGTATCATTATCATCAATTATTAGATAGCCATCATTTGCTTGTTCCATAATCCAATCTGATTTGCTACGTTCCGAGAGCAAGCGACGATAGCGGTTAAGACGCGTAATAGTGTGTATGCGAGCCAGTAATTCGATCCGGTTGAATGGTTTGCTTAAAAAATCATCTGCTCCGGCCTCTAACCCTTGAATTTTTGAGCTTAAATCATCAAGTGCCGTTAACATTAAAATAGGTACTTCTGCTAAAATTGGATCGTTTCGTATCCGTTCGCAAACTTCAAACCCGCTCATTTTAGGCATCATAACATCAAGGATGATTAAATCAGGAACAAGTTTCGAGGCTTTAACTAAGCCTTCAGAACCGTTACAGGCAAATTCTAGGTTATACCCCTGACCAATAAGCAAACCCTCTAGGGATTTACGCACGCTTGGTTGATCATCTATAATTAAGATGGTGGATGAAAACGCCATGTTGAATACCTTTAGTTACTTTCCTGAGCTAAAATATGTGGTGATTTAACTTGATTTAGCTGAAATTCAATAATTTGCAGTAGTTTTTTTATATTGAGGGGCTTGCTCATATAGTCACTAGCTCCAGCTTCTAAACACCGTTCTTTATCCCCCGGCATTGCCAAGGCTGTTAGCGCAATGATGGGAAGATTTTGAGTAGCCGTATCCGCTCGAATTTGTCGCGTTGCTTCCAGGCCATCCATTTCGGGCATTTGCACATCCATAAGAACGATATCAGGATGGTCACGCTTAACACAATCTATGGCTTCTCTTCCCCCCTGTGCCGTGATGACCCGGTAATTTTTATGCCTAAGCAGGTCGGTTAATGCTATTCGACTGGCTTCATTGTCATCTGCAATTAAAATTAAAGGCTTGTCTGTTTCGATGGTCTTTGTTTGTTGGGTAGATAGATCACCTTGGAAACCTTCCATGTTGAGAGGTTTTTGCTTAAAAGAGGGGCTTGGCTTAGCTTTATGATGCTCTCGAATGGGCAGGGATATAATAAATCGACTTCCTTTACCCAGAGTGCTTTCTACAGTAACTCGACCATCGTGCATTTCAGTCAGTCTCTGTACCAGAGCAAGTCCTAATCCTGTACCTTCATATTCTCTGGCCAGACTACTGTCAATTTGAACAAAGGGATCAAATAGATGTTTTTGATCTTCTTCTGCTATACCGATACCAGTATCCCAAACAATAAAATTTATAACATTATTAGATTTATCTTGCTTAACTTCTAAGCCTATCTTGCCTTTATCTGGAGTGAACTTTGCTGCATTACTGAGCAAATTGACCAAAATCTGTTTCAATCGACGGTCGTCGGCTTCTATCATATCGACGGCTTTATCAAGAGTCGAGATAACCTTTATTTGCTTCTTCATCACTATTTGTTTTACAAATAACAAGCTCGATTGGCATATTTCGTCAATATTGATCGGTCTAATGTCCAATTCTAATTGTCCAGCTTCGATTTTAGATAGATCTAATATTTCATTGATAAGTGAAAGAAGATGTCGTCCCCCTTCTTCAATATATTTTAAGGTTGTTTGTTGTTCATCATTAAGCGGTCCATAGGTTTCCATTTTAAGAATTTCTGACATGGATAAAATTGCATTAAGGGGAGTACGCAACTCATGGCTCATGTTAGCCAGAAATTCATCTTTTAACCGAGCGGCCTGAGCTAATTCAATATTTGCATTTTTTAGTTCGGCGGTTCGTTCTTCTACTCTTTGAGCCAACAGTGACCGTTCTCTCACCAAATTTTCTTGGGCTTCTTTACGAGATGTGACATCAACTTGTAACTCAACAAAGTTACTAACGTTGCCGTCATTATCGAAAACAGGACTGATGGTTAGCTCATTCCAAAAAGGAGAACCATCCTTGCGATAATTCAGCAATACACAAGAATAAGTACGGTGTTCTAGTATAGCTTTTTGTATTTCTTTTGCTTCTTGGTTACTGGTATCCTCTCCTTGAAGAAAGCGACTACTCTGTCCAATGACTTCTTCTTCTTCATAACCGGTAATTTCTGTGAAGGCTGGATTTATAAAAACAATCGGGTGATCAGGTTTGTTAGGATCAGTAATACTGACACCGATAGGTGCATTTTCGATTGCTGCTGCCAATTGGCTATTTTTGTGTACAGCAGCACGGAGTAATTCTTCTGTCTGTTTTTGTTTTGTTACATCACGAGCTACCCCATAGAGAAGATCATCTGCTCCAGGTTGAATTGACCAGGCTAACCATCTGTAGTGGCCAGTTTTATGGCGAACTCTAACCTCAAAGTAGTCTGTGGGAATACCCTGCATAAGCTGAACTCTTTGGGCTAGAAGAGATTCAAGATCATCCGGATGGGTAATTTCAAAGAAAGATTTCGATAGTAACTCATCCGAATTCCAACCCAGGTTTTTTTCAAAAGCCGGACTTAATCGCCGTATATACCCCTCAATATCCATGATGCATAGCATATCTATCGATAGAGTGAAAAACAGATCTAACTCACGTTCGGCTTGTTTCCGTTCAATAATCTCCTGTTGTGCTTGCTGGTACAGACGTGCATTTTCAATAGCAGTTGCTGCCGAAGCAGCTACTGCGCTCAAAATGTGGAGGTCTTTTTCATTAAATGTACCCGCCTCTTTGTTGATCGCTTCAACAGCTCCTATAGTCTGGCCTTTCGCTTGCAAGGGCACACACAGAACTGATCGCGTAATCTTGCCGCTCTTTTCATCGAACGTGCTATAAAATCGCGAGTCGTTGGCCGTGTCTGAAACTAAGGCAGGTTGACCGTTCTCAACGACCCATCCGACAATACCCTGATTGCGAGCCAGACGTTTACCCTTTATGAAGTCAGCCCCTTCACCGGCAGCCGTAGCAAAATATAAATCGTCTTTCGTTTTGTCGAGTAATATCACAGAGGCAGCAGTGACGTTGAGAAGACGGCTGGCATGATCAGTAATACTAACAAGTATTTCCGATAGATCTAATGTAGAAGCAATTGTTTGCCCGATTTGATGTAAGGTCGCCAGTTCTTCAATACGTTGATCAAGTTCATTGTACAGACGCGTATTTTGGATGGCTATGGCCATTCTATCGGCTACTTCGTTCGCAATCTCTACATACTTGTAAGAAAATGCATCAGAATAATCGGCTCCCAAAATAAGTTCACCAATTAATTGTTGCTGTGCAATGAGCGGAGCCTGAATAGTCGACTGAATACCTTCAGTTAGTAATTTTCCATGAATTCCGGTTAATGCTTTATCTGGGGTAAGACTCTTTGTAACAAAAGAAGTGCCTTTCTTGAGTTTTTCTATGTCGCCGTACTCATTAATCAACATCCGTTGACCGAGACCAAACTGAGTTTTCTCTTTA
>JAGRBY010000167.1 GCA_020433835.1 Anaerolineae bacterium
CGGCTTTGTGGGGAATCTGGCCGGTGAGCATTTCAAATACAATAATGCCCAGCGAGTAAATATCGGTGCGATGGTCAACCTGTTCACCTCGGGCCTGTTCCGGCGACATATAAGCGGGTGTACCCACTCCCACCCCGGAGCCGGTCAACTCTGATGGTGTTTCCATCATCTTGGCCAGGCCAAAATCGCTCAAGAGCACCCAGTCATTATCCATTAGAATGTTGCTGGGCTTTATATCACGGTGAATAATACCGGCTCGATGCGCGTGTTCCAGAGCGGCGGCAATTTGCCGGGTCAGTTCAATAACCTGCTCCATTGGCAGCGGATTTTTCATCAAGCCGGCCAGGGTTGTGGCCTGTGCTACATAGCGCATGGCAATATAGCCATAGCCTTTATCCTGCCCAAAGTCGTAAACCGGCAAAATGTTGGGATGGTGTAAATTACCAATGGCCTGGGCCTCGCGGGCGAAGCGCTCGGTAAACCCTTCTCTTTTGGCAATGTAGGGGGATAATATCTTGAGAGCAACGTCTCGATTAAGGCCGGGTTGGTAGGCCTTAAAAACAGTCGCCATACCGCCTTCGCCAATTTGTTCAACAATTTTGTATTGACCCAATGTCTGGCCAATCAGGCTTTCCATACGTTCCATAACCCCTTTTTTGCAATCGTAAGAGGGTGATCTAAGGGTTGGCCTAATGACCGCTGCCGTTCATCAACGCCGAGGTACTCATAACAAAAGCGACAGCATAATCGTGGGTGTGCGACATGCTGATAATGAAGGAGGCAATGCCCCGCTGGTTGGCTAATCGCCGGGCCGGACCGTGCAGCTCGACCGAAGGGTATTGGCGGTCGTCATTCACAATTTCGATGTCGCGCCAGCCGACATCACCGATGCCGGTGCCTAAGGCTTTGGCCACCGCCTCTTTGGCCGCCCAACGCGCCGCCAGCGACGGCACGCGCCCGTTGCAGTAGTCGATCTCTTCCTGGGTGTAGATACGCTGTAAGAAATGGTCGCCAAAGCGGTCGATGGTTTTGGCTATGCGGTTGGTTTCGATAATGTCAACGCCAATTGCGGTCATAGTGTCTTTAATACCTGAGTTCCGAAACCTTTGACCAGATAGGCTTCCAAATCCGGTTCGGTTTCGGGATGTTTGGATATAATGGTTTTCTTAGCGGCTTCTATCAACCCTGCTACGTGGTTGTACACCGCCGGACTGATGACAATTTCACCCCGGTCGGCACCGTCGCAGTAGCGGCTGGCCCGATTGACGGTGTTGCCGATAACCGTGTACTCCATCTGCTCTTCAGAACCGATAAAGCCTTGCAGCACCGCGCCGGTATGGATACCTATCCCGATTTCATAAATAGGATGGCCTCGGCGTTCCCACTCAATCGACAGCCGATGAACCGCGTTCTGCATCTCTAACGCGGCGCGAACGGCATTCTCCCACTGTTTGCCGTTTGGGTCGGGATCGGGGCTGCCAAAAACGGCCAGAATGGCATCGCCGATATATTTATCGACCGTGCCATTGTATTTGAAGATAATGGGAATGCATACCCCAAACAATTGGTTGAGCATTTCCATAACATCGCCCGGCTCCATCTGGGCACTCAGAGCGGTAAAGCCGCGCACGTCGGATTGCAGAATAGTAACCGGTTCCACCCGTTCGCCGCCCAGGCCCATTCGCTTGGGCTGTTTGAGCATGTTTTCTAAATGGGCCGCAACCGGCGGCGAAAACTGGCGCAGCAGGTTTGAGCGCACAATGCGTTCGCGGGTAAGGTTTTCTTGCAGCATATGGTTTTTTACAAACATGGCCGTCTGGTTGGCCATCGCCATCAGCAGGTGCAGATCATCATCGCTAAACGCATCGTCGGCCACATAATTATCAACATAGACAATGCCCAAAACCTCAGCGTGCCAGATGAGCGGTGCATACATGGCGCATTTGGTTCCATGCGAAACGATACTGTCGGTCAGTTTGCCCAGTTCGCCGGCTAAACCGTAGCTCCAGATAAAGGCTTCTTGCTTGTCGATGGCCTTACGCGCCAGATAGAGGCTGACCGATGGTTTAGCCGGCTCGGGGACATAGGCTTTTAAGCGCAGCGTGCGCTCATCCAGCAGCAGCACTGCCCCGCGCTGCCCCCCGGAGATAGTGCGGCATAGGTGCTCGACCACCGTTTTGAGCAGTGGCTCTACCGCCTGGGCCGAACCCAGCGCCGAGCCTAATTCGTAAAAGGCGGCCAGCCGATTGCGAATTGTCTCTAACACTTTAACCGATTTCCTGACCATAATCAGGCTTTCCGGCGGTTCGCTGGCACTAACCGAGTCGCCCAAAATGCCGCGTTCCGGCCCCTCGCGGCGATCCTCTTGGTCGATGGTGATGGGTTGGGTATCGAAATCGTCTGACTCAACCGTTCGATACGGTATCTTAATAAGATACAACTCTGTGCGACCAATTTTTATGCGATCTTGAGGCGTGATGGCCGTCTTTGCAAAAATACGTTCACCATTCACAAACGTGCCGCCGCGACTACTCACATCTTGAACCCAGAAATTGTCATTTTCATAACTGATACGGGCGTGACGACGCGAAACGGTTGTGTCGGGGCTGAGATCCAAATCGACTGCCCATTCGCCCGACGGACGACCAATCATAATCACGTCATCTTCGGTTTCAAAACGTTTTATCGGGTTGGAAAGATATTGATAATCAACAATAATCATATTTCTATTCAACCGTCATCGCTTGGTTTTGTGGCGGCATCATGGTGATTAGAATACGATCAACCCGCCGGATCGTGCAACATGCGGCCCATGAGACGCAGGGTCTTTTCAAGCTCGGCCTGCCAAACCTGGGTTTTGGGATGCAGCGGCATCATAATTTGCCGCCGATTGACCTGCGTGGCCGGACTGAGCCGTCGCGCCAGGCCATCACGGTCGATATCTTCCAGGCTTTCGGCCCGAATAACAATCTGCCCGGTTTCGGTCACCACCGACTGCACCCCGGCATCGAGCGCCAATATCTTGAGCTTAAGTTGATAGAGCAGGTTGGCAACCGGCTCGGGTAGCTCGCCAAAGCGATCTTCCAACTCGCCGGCCATCTCGTCGATGCCGCGAATGGTGGTGATGCCGGCCAGGCGGCGATAGAGCCGGAAGCGCAGCTTTTCTTCCGGCAAATAATCTTCGGGTACAAAAGCCGGGATGGGTAGGTTAAGTTGAAGCCCCTCGGATAGCGGGTTGAGGTAGGCCGTGGCCTCCTCGCGCGTTACCAGACGTGAGTCCTCGCCGCTAATTTCGCGGATGGCCTGAGTCAGCAATCGGGTATACAAATCAAAACCGACCGCCGCAATTTGGCCGTGCTGCTTGGCCCCCAGCAGTTCGCCCGCTCCTCGAATTTCCAAATCGCGCATCGCAATGCGGAAACCGGCCCCTAAATCGCTGGCCTCGGCGATGGCTTCCAGCCGTTTGGTGGCATCAGGGTTGAGCTGATGATGCTTGGGTGTGAGCAGGTAAGCGTAGGCTTGCACCGCACCGCGTCCTACGCGCCCACGCAATTGGTACAACTGGGCCAGCCCCATCCGGTCGGCCCGGTCAATGATGATCGTGTTGACGTTGGGCATATCGATGCCGCTTTCGATGATGGTCGTGCTAACCAGCACATCGAACTCGCCGGCCACAAAACCGACCATCATCCGCTCCAACTGGCGTGGACTCATCTGGCCGTGAGCCACTTCTACCCGTACCTCCGGCAGCAGGTTGCGCAGCCGGTTGGCTTTTTGCTCGATGCCCTGCACCCGGTTATAGACGTAGAAAATCTGCCCGCCGCGATCCAACTCGCGCATAATGGCTTTTTTGATTAGCGGCTCATCGTAGGTGGTGACCACCGTTTGAACCGGCAGACGCTCTTCGGGCGGGGTGTCGATAGTGCTGAGATCGCGCACGCCACTCAGCGACATGTGCAGCGTGCGCGGAATCGGCGTGGCGGTCAAGGTCAGGACATCGACCTCAGTGCGCAGCATTTTGAGACGCTCTTTTTGTTTGACGCCAAAACGTTGTTCTTCGTCGATCACCACCAACCCCAAGTTTTTGAAGGCGACGTCTTCCTGAAGCAGCCGGTGTGTGCCGATGACGATATCTGCTGTGCCGGTCGCCAGATTGATGAGCGTTTGATCTTGCTGTTGCTTGGTGCGGAAACGCGACAGCAGATCGATCTTGACCGGATAGTTGGCCAGCCGCTCGGTGAAGGTTTGGTAATGCTGCTGGGCCAGCACCGTGGTTGGCGTTAACACGGCGACTTGCTTGCCGTCCATCACGGCTTTAAATGCAGCCCGCAGCGCAACCTCGGTTTTGCCGTAGCCGACATCACCGCAGATCAGGCGATCCATCGGTTTGGGCTGTTCCATATCTTTCTTAACTTCGGCGATGGCCCGTAGTTGGTCATCGGTTTCAACATAGGGGAAGGAGTCTTCCACTTCCTTCTGCCACTCGGCATCGGGGCTGAAGGCGTGGCCGGAGACAACTTCGCGCTTGGCGTAGACCTCTAGCAGCTCCTTGGCGATATCTTCGACTGCCTTTTTGGCGCGGCGCTTAACCGTGTTCCAGTCGGCACTACCCAAACGGTTAAGCCCCGGATTTTGCTCATCGGGGCCGATGTAGCGGGCCAGACGGTCGGCCTGGTGGATAGGCACATAGAGTTTGTCAGTGTTGGCGTACTCTACAGTTAGGTATTCACGTTCGATGCTGTCGAAATCGAGCTTGACCAGACCCACATAGCGGCCAATACCGTGCTCGATGTGAACCACAAAATCGCCGGGGTTGACATCGGCAAAGAAGGTTTCGGGCGTAATGCCTTTGCGCGGTTTGGGCCGGCGAATGGTGGTCGGCTTTTTCCAGCCGAACAGCTCGCTGTCGGACATGACGGTGATGAGCGGTTTGCTGCCGGCCTTCGACTCTTTCAGCGACCAGCCCTCGATAACCATGCCTTTTAGCAAGGTGATTGTGCCGGGCGGCGGCGGCGGATCATCGGCATCCAGCGAGGTGATGGCGGCTACGCTGGTATCGGGATCGAACTCATCGAGCAGACTCGTCAATCGAGCCGATTGGCGGCTGACCATAACCACGCGCTCGCCATGTTTTTTTCGATCAATCACTTGCGGCATCACATTTTTGACCTGGCCGCCAAAAGCCGGGGCCGGTACAAAGGTTGATTGCAAAATGTAGGGCGATACGTCGGCATTTGAAGAGGCGGTGTGGTTGGGGCTGCTGCCGTTAGCATAGCGCTCGTGCGTCTCGGTGAAACCAAAATTGAGCGGATGGCGTTGGGCCAACGCTTTGGTTAAGTAAGACCAGCCAAAGTAAGAGTCGGGCCACTGTTCGGGCAAGTCGCCGACGTCAATCAGATCGCGTTTAAGGGTGCGAGCCTGCACCTCGACCTCATCGATCACGGCGGCCAGTTCGTTAGGGTCATCCAAAAAGACAAGAGCATCATCCGGCAGGTAGTCGAGCACGGACGAGTCATTTTTGGTGGTCTCATCGATGTGGCCGTTATAAAAGAAGGGAATGTAATATTCGATGCCTTTAAAAGTGGTGCCGGTCGACAGCTTGGCGATGTCCTCTTCAAATGAAAGGCGGGTGCTGGTTTGCAAATCGGCCAGATTGCAGCGGCTCACTTGCGTGGCGGCGTGTTCGGCCCGACGCGGCAGCGTTTCGGTGGCCGGAGCCAGGTGAAAGGATTTAATGCGTTGGTCTGAGCGCTGGGTAGCCGGATCAAACTGGCGCAGCGAGTCGATCTCGTCGCCGAACAGTTCGATGCGAACCGGCGCGGTGGCGTTGGTGGGATACACATCCAGGATGCCGCCGCGCCGGCTAAAACTGCCCGGCACTTCAACAACCTCCTCGGGCTGGTAGCCCATCTGCACCCACCGGGCAATGACCTCATTAAGGCGAATGCGCTGCCCGACCTTGTACCGTTCGATGGTAAACTCGGTGGGCGGCATGGTATGGTGCATCAACCCTCTGGCCGAAACAACGACGATGGGCGGCAATTGATCGGCATCGTCATCGGGGCGATGCTGAACCAGGGCCGACAAGGCATTCAAACGGCCCTGAATGGTTTCACTGCCCCAGGGTACTTTTTCATGCGGCAGAGCATCAGGGTCGGGTAGGCGATGAACGGATGTTGGGTCTTGACTCCAGAGTTGAATTTGTTCGGTAAAGATGCGGGCGCGCTCGGCTCTGGCGGTGATGAAGAGGATGGGGCGCTGCAAATCAAGCTGAAGGGCAGCGAGGAGCGCCGGTCGCGCTGCCGTTAGGACGCCCAACGGTGGGCTGTCCGAGGCCAAAAGTTGGCCGCTGTGAAGCGCATCGGCAAACGTATTATAGCCGGATATTTGGTTAAACAGCTTTAGTAAAGGCGACAGGTTCATAAATAGCTAAATTATCTTTGGTTATTACCTGATTGTCAATGTGCATTTTGGCGACGCTGAGGCTACGAGAACAAAAGCCAGGTGATTGTCCCTGTTGTTTTAGACAACGCAAACAAGTTGATTTAACGAGCTAAAGTGACGGTTACTTTTAGAACTACGTAAGTCCTGTCTACAAGAACTTTGCCAAGTTTATTATTATAGCAAAGACTTGAAAAAATCTCGAATCAAAAATAGATAGATTTTATGTTCGTGTTTTAAGGGGAATGGTCTTACTGGGTAGTAAGGTAGAGGCCGGTAAAGCAGCCTCTACCTTAGAGGAAAATAGACAATAGGGTGTGACAACAAGCGGAAGGAAGATCGTCATCGACGGTTAGGCAGAATTGATTAATCCTTTGAGCGCATATGCGGGAACAAAATCACTTCTCGAATCGATTGCTGATCGGTTAACAGCATCACAATGCGATCGATGCCCATACCTAACCCGCCGGTTGGCGGCATGCCCTGCATCAAAGCCAGCACATAATCTTCATCCATAGCGTGTGACTCATCGTCGGCGATTTGCTGCTGCTCAAGAAAACGCTGACGTTGAGCGATGGGATCGTTTAGCTCAGAGTAGGCATTGCCGATTTCCATACCGACGGCAAAGGCTTCAAACCGTTCCACCACGCGCGGGTCGTCGGGGCTTTGCTTGGCCAGCGGCGAAATATCGAGCGGGAAAGTATGGATGAAGGTGGGATTGACGATGGTCGGCTCAACGTACTCGCCCAAAAGTTCATCGACCAGCTTGCCCCAGCTGGGCTGCGGCGTTACTTTTAAGTTGCGGCTTTGGCACTCATCCCACAAGGCTTTGACGTCGGGGTAGGAGGCGAAGACGTCGATGCCGGTTTGCTCTTTGATGCCCTCGGCCAGGTTGAGCCGACGCCACGGCGGTGTGAGATCGACCTCTTGGCCGTTGAAGGTAACTTTGGTGGCGCCTAACACCTCTTGAGCAATCGAGGCGATCATATTTTCGGTTAAACGCATCATGTCTTCATAGTCGGCGTAGGCCCAGTAGCACTCCATCATCGTGAACTCGGGGTTGTGCTTGGTGCTGATGCCCTCGTTGCGGAAATCTTTGCAGATTTCGTAGACTTTGTCTAGCCCACCGACAATGAGCCGCTTCAGGTAAAGCTCGTCGGAGATGCGCAGGTAAAGCTGCATATCAAGGGCGTTATGATGGGTGGTGAATGGCCGGGCCATCGCACCGCCATAAATAGGTTGAAGCGATGGCGTTTCCACTTCGAGAAAGCCTTCGTTATCGAGAAATTTGCGCATGGACGTGATGATCTGGCTGCGCTTGCGGAAGATATCACGTACCTCGGGGTTCGAGATAAGGTCCAGATAGCGTCGTCGATAGCGAATTTCAATATCGGTCAGGCCGTGCCACTTTTCGGGTAGGGGGTGTAGTGCTTTGGCGGCCAGTTGAAACGCATCGGCATGAACGGTTACTTCGCCGGTGCGGGTTCGGAAAAGATGGCCTTGCACCGCGATGAAATCGCCGAGATCAAAATCTTTTTTGAAGATATCGTAACTGTCTTCCAGATCGTTTTTGCGCAAATAAATCTGGATGCGCCCTGTACCGTCTTCAATGTGGGCAAAGGTGCTCTTGCCCATAACCCGGATGGCAACCAACCGGCCGGCGACTTGAACCGTGACCTCGGGTTTATCTTCGCTGCCTTCGGGTAGAGCTGCTTCGGCTTGATCATACAGCGTCACAGCTTCGGCTGCCGTGTGGTTGCGGATGATGCGCGGTGGGTACGGAGCCTGGTCGCGTTCGGTAAAGTTTTGCAGTTTGTCCAGTCGTTGTTCGATCTGTTCGCCAAATTCCCTAAAGTACGAGAGATCTTGTTCCATGATATCTTCTCCAAAAATATAGTGTGTCACCGTTCAGAAAAAGGTGACAAGCACGGTGGGTGTTGGGTGCCGGTCACCTTTTGATGGTGTAATAAAAAAGCGGGGCTAAAAGCCCCGCCTATTATGCACGTTGACGCCAAATGGGGCAAGCTATTCGATCTTAAGCACTTTGTAGGTTACGGTTCCGCCTGGCGTTTGGACATTCACTTCTTGTTCAAGTTTGGCCCCTAATAAGGCCATACCAATGGGTGACTCATTGCTGATTTTACCTTCCAGCGGATCAGCCTCAGCGGAGCCAACAATGGTATAGGTTTCTTCTTCATCAAATTCTTCGTCGATGACCGTAACGGTACTGCCGATGCTAATAACGTTTTTGTTGCCGTTTCCATTGGCTTCGATGATGACGGCATTGCGCAGTTGTGCTTCAATTTGTTGCACTTTGCCTTCTAGAAAACCTTGTTGTAATTTAGCCTCGTCGTAGGCAGAGTTCTCACTCAGGTCACCTTCTTCTTTAGCCGAGCGAATGGCTTCGGCTACTTCACGGCGGCGAACCGTAGTAAGAAATTCAAGTTCTTCTTCTAATTTCTTTTTTCCTTCTAATGTTAAATATACGGGTTTGTCTGCCATAGAAAATTTCCTCACTTTTCCATCGTAATCTGTGATTAAGAAACGTTATTTTGAATATGTTAAACAGAAGTTGTTAATCGACCCGATGACCTGACTGAGGCATATGATCTTAACCACAACATTAAAAATTTCTGTTCCCAATAGCGGGGAGAAAAAAAATAGAGACCAACGCGGGCCTCAAAAAATGTGGTATCTCTAATATTCCAATAAGTATACTCGAAATTTGCGTTTTTGTAAAGGGTTTATCTATTTATCTATTTCTGATTAACAAAATGTTTGATGTTTGGCTGTTACCTCCTTATTTATGAATGGATATGTACAATATAATACTTACTTTTCGGGCGGAACCTTCATTTCATCCATAAGATTGCGCCAGCGGTCAATTCGCGCGCGAAGCTGCTCGGCTAAAGCTACAAAAATAGCCTGGGTATCGGCATCGTCAACCAATACTTTTACCTGGCGTTCATACCATTGAAGTTGATGGTCCAAGCCGTTATAGATAAACCATATTTTATCGCCTAAACCCCGGCGTTGGCGACCCTGGCGCAATAACTTGTTATTTACATCCTCGGAAAACTTGCTAACCTGCATGGCCCCTATTTGACGCAGCCGGCTGGCTCCCCGGGCGATAGCTTCTTGCGTATCTTCAATAACAAAGTTTAATGCCGATTTTACATACGGATCACCGATAAGCTGTTGATAATCGCGCAGCATAACCAACCGTTCCATCTGGGCCTTCTGGTGTTCGGTTAAAATATCGATAGATGGATTCGCCATCAGCCCCTCACCCCCGCAAATAGATCGCTCTCTTTGCCATTGTTGAAATGATTCTCCGGCAGACCGTGTGCTTGCGCCAAAATAAAGGTTTCTTGCCAAAACCACTCATTAGCGGCGGGATCGAAATCTTCTTGGAGAATCGGGTTTTGCGGTCCAATTTGGCTGGCATGACACCGAATAGCTTGCGCCTTTTTGGCGGCCCAATCGCGAACATTGATGACGGTGGTGATCTGCTCTAATGGATAGCCGGTAAAAGGGAAGGGGATGCCATCCATCGACACCGAATTGTAGCCAAGCCGCTCTTGCATATCATCAACTTGTGATTGTGGCATGGCCCGGTGATAAAATTTAGCCACGTGATGCGCGGGTCCCAGTTCCGGCCAGCGCTCCGCCTCACCGGCCAATCGCACCGACGCCGAAGCCCAACGATGCACCACGAGATGATCGTAGTGGCCGTACACGCCTTCCGGCCCAAATGATAAGATAACCTGGGGTTTGATATCGCGCAGCAGCCGAACAATTTTGTAAACGGCTTCACTGGGCGGAACCATCGCTGTTTGGCCATCGCCATAGCCCAGGAGATGGAGTTGTTTGAGGCCATACACCTCACATGCGCGACGGAGTTCTTGTTCGCGCAACAGACTAAAAGGATGGGTCGGCGTAATGGCCGGATTAGCCAGTTGACCGGCCTCGCCGCGCGTGGCCATGATGAGATGGACCTCGACGCCATCGTGCGCATATTTTGTTAAGGTTCCTCCCGTGCCGAAGGCTTCGTCATCGGGATGGGCAAAGATTGCCGCCAGTTTTAATTGTTCGGTCATAACATCACACCTTTTATTGCTCTAATTTTGAAGCTGTAGGATGAAAATGACAGACCGCGTAGGTGTAAAATGGAACTAATGTTCTAAAAGTGTAACATCAAACGCGCTATCCGTCAATACCCGGCTACTTGTACTTCGCCTAAGACAATACTGTTGCCGGGCGATTGCTGGGCCTGATTATCCCAAATATCTAAACGTTCTAGCGTATCGGGATGGTAAACACCCAAAATAATTTGATACACGCCGGGCGGCGTGGCCGGGTCGACCGGTACGCGAAACTGCCGCGATGACTCTTGCCCCGGATGCATATCATTAGTTATTAAACGGCAGGCCGGATCCTCATCATGCTGCCCCCAGCGATTGCCCTGGCTGTCAACCAAATGGACAAAAGCCCGGTAACGCGTATCCATGGGAGCCAGCGCTTCCCAGTAGACCGTTACAGGCAGAAGGATACCCGGTTGGGCGACCTCCGGTAAATTATAGCCTCGCAACAGCAATTTGTCACCAAAATTAAACGAAGCCGGATGTTCAATCGCATCGGCTGCGGCAAAACGGGCCGGCGTCGCCAGCCGATCAAAGTCGTGGCGATATTGTTCCATATCGAGCACTTCGGGTTCGCTTGTCGGAGCGTTCTTTTCATAGAGATGCAGCTTCGGTTGTTGATCGACCAGCACAATGCGGGTTAGCGTGTAGCCCTCGGCCAGAATGTCCTTCTCTGCATCGGGCCAACCTTGCCAGTCGCGGCGCAGCCAGTAATTTTGGGGATCATTGTAGCAGGAGCGCGGTGTCTGGAACGTGTACCAGATCGGAATGGCGAACGATTCGTTGACGCTGCGGAAATCGCCGGACAACGTGCCGTTGTTCCACAGCAGGCCGACTGCTTTCCATCCGCCCAGCCGGGGGTTGGATATGGCGCGACGTGGCCGGGCGATGGAGCCGTACACATATTTGTACAGCGAGTGCGGGTTGTCGGTGAAGTCGATTTTGGCCTGCCAGTAGGTTGTCACCCGCGCTCCAAACGAAAGATATTGGTAAAAGACGATGAGCGGGATGCAGATAGCCAGGAGGGCGATGATTGCTCCTCTGAATATCATTTTTAGGGGTGACAACCGTTGCGTATCGGCTTCTTGTCGACTTAGCCCGGTCCATAGATCGTCAAGCGCGAAGGCGCACAGCATGGCCCAGCCGGGATAGGCTATCTGGATGTGGTTAGAGGCGTCGGTTGCCAAAAACAGCAAAGCCCCAAACGGTGCGGCGAACCAGAGAAAGGCCATTTTGGTTTCGAAGTCGGTGCGCGGCAGGGCCAGTAGGCCCAGTGTAAGCAGCAAATACGGGATGAATGCCAGATTGACGATGCCGGCAATCCACAGGTTTGGCAATAACACCGTGCTTACAATCGCGGCACCGAGCACCCCAATAGCCACCACGCCCCAACGTCCAACGCGTGCAAAATGGCGAACTAGCAGCCAGGCCAGCAGTAGAATCAGTATCGGCCCGTAGAAGCGACTGCTGTACAGTTTGTCTTCACCGAGCATATTGCCTACCCGATTATAAAGAAAGGAGGTGCCGACTCGCTCTTCGGCAAAATACTCGATAGTTCGCTCGATTTCGGGGCTGGTCAGGTAGGGGATGTAAAATAGAGCCGTTATACCGGCAAAAACAGCCAATCCACCCACCAGCCACACCATCTGGCGTCGGTTCAGGCCATCGCGCCAGAGCTTGGCAGCCACAATAAAGACGATCACCGGCAGATAGAGCAGCACGGTCGGATGGGCAATCAATCCGACCGACAACGTCAGCGCCACAAAAATGAGCAGGCTTGGCCTTTCCTCGCGATAGTAGCGATAGGCCAGCCACACGGCCAGCGCACCCCAAAATACAATCAGGCTGCGGTTTTCAACATGGCGTGCCAGTGAGGCAAAGAAG
>JAGRBY010000168.1 GCA_020433835.1 Anaerolineae bacterium
CCCTGGTCCTTACCGCGTGGAAATGCGGACGCTCTTCGGCAAAGACAAGATGCGCATTGGTGTATTGGGTACCATTTTGCAGGTAGAGTAAGCGAAGTTTGTTCGTTTGATAGTTGGATGGTTGGTTTGTGGTTTATAGCCAGCCATCCTGTCATTTGACACATCCAACTATCCTAACTATCTCCATCAAAAGTACCTATCCTCTACTCAACCAATATTGCTCCTTTTTTTTTCGGATCAAAATTTTCCGGCCATCGTGTCCAACGATCATACTTTGCACCGTTGAGATCGGCGGTTAAAAGGGAACTCTCACGGAGGTCGGTCCATCTGAGTTTAGCGTCATTAAGCTGGGCATTATTGAGATTGGTTTCCCTAAGGTTAGCTCCCGTGAGGTCGGTTCCGTTCAGGTTAGCTCCTCTAAGGTCAGCATTCCTCAGATCCGCTCCCCTTAAGTTCGCGAAGCTAAGGTCAGCCCCCATTAGATAACGATCTTTTAGATCTTTATTGACGATATCCCAAATCAAGCGCCACTTAGTCTTAAGTTGCGTTGTATTGTTGATTTTAGTGTATTTAAAGTTAGCCAGCATGAGATCAGCTCCTTTCAGATTGGCACCACTGAGGTCGGCTTGGAAGAAATCGGCCTGTCTGAGGATTGTTCCGCTGAGATTTGCCTCTCTCAGGTCGGCTTCTCTAAAGTCGACTTTTCTGAGAACAGCGTTACTAAAGTTGGCTTTTCTAAGATTAGCTCGGGAAAAATCAGCCCGAAAGAGATTGGCTCCGCTGAAGTCGGTTAGAAAGAGAGGTGCTTTTTTAAAGCGGGTTCGGAATAGATCCGCTCCGCTGAGGTCAGCTCGGAAGAAGTTCTCACTGGTGGAGCCAGATCGAAAGAAAGTAGTTTTTCTAGAGTGAACTTGAAAAGAGAATGCTCCGCTGAGGCCAGCTTGTAAATTTGAAGCCGAACGAAAGGGAATAATTTTATCATAACTGGACCTTATATAGAGTGTATTTTCAAGATTTAAGTCTCCATGGATTTTTGCAAACTTCTCCTTTGCAACACCAAGGTCCATAAAAACAGGCAAAAATTTTTCTGTCCTAAGCATCGTTGTCTTTGGCAGAATAATACTACTTGGCTTCTTTGACCTAGGAAGTTGCACTGACTCTATATTAAAGTCTGTCAATACCGGATCTTTATCTTCATACATATCCACCAACCGCTCAGCCGCCTCTTTCGGCAGCTGCAGCCGCAACCACACACTCCCTGCTCCCAAATATTTCGCCATAATCTCATCCGCCGGTATTCCCAGCACCCCTGCTAGTGCCCCCACTGCTGCCTTTATCGCCACCTCACGTTGTTCTGGTGTCACATTTTCTAAGTTACCCGGCAGCCTGATTTCAACCAGTTCTGTCTCCACAGACGTGGTCATCTCGCCACTCAATTTCTCATTTATCTCATCCAACTCCGTGATTATCCGCTCGATCTCCATTCTTGCCTGCCTGATATCCTCTACCACCTGAAACGACGTGTCGATCCCGTACGTCGCCTTTTTCTCCTCCGCATGCGCTAGCCGCCGATAATAAATGTTAAGCAGCTTAGTCAACGACGTTCTGTGCTCAATAAGCATTTCTCTACTTTTAGATACTTGTGTTTTTCTCCTTTTCTCCAACTACTCCACCTCAACCAACTCTGGCTTATACTGCCAAGGCCATTTCGTCGTCTCATCATAAATAACATCGGTCAAATTCAACCCTAGTAAATATGCGCGTCTGAGGTCAGCCCCACTGAGATCAGCATCAGTGAGGATAGCGAGACTGAGATCAGCGTCAGTAAGGATAGCGAGATTGAGGTCAGCCTGACTGAGGTCAGCATCATGGAGGGTAGCGCCACTGAGGGTAGCACCACTGAGAGTAGCGCCACTGAGACTAGAATGACTTAGGTAAGCCTTAGTGAGGTTAGCCCCACTTAAGTCAGCCCAACTTAGGTCAGCCCAACTTAGGTCAGCGTATGAAAGATCAAATCCCCTTAAATCCTTTCCCTGCAATTCACCATGAATCTCTTCCCACTCAACTGACTTTATTGTCTCCACCACCAAATCCGGCAGGTTCAGTGTCCCAGGCTCATACATAGCAACCAGCCGCTCGGCTGCTTTCTGTGGCACTTGAACAAGTAACACCACACTTCCCTCCCCCAAATATGTAACTTTGACTTGTTCAGCAGGAATGCCCAACACCCCCGCAAATGCGCGTTTGGCCGCCTCAATCATTTCCGGTGAATGTTGACCCTCAAGCGTCACTTTCAACAGTCCATTAAGCGCTCCCGCCGCCACCAACTTGGCTTTGATCGCCGCAATCTGTGCCTCAATATCCTCAATCTCCATGATAATGTCGGCTGGTGTATCATCACCCTTCTTGGCCTGCTTCTCCCTCAACACAAACAACCGCCGTTTATGCACAGTAAGTAGCTTCTTAAGCTCAACAACCTCATCTGGTGCTACTGTATTCATTTGCACCTACACCTTATGAACCTTCATCATTTCATACCAACTCAATAAACTCTAACAACTCCATAATCCCCCCCCGCCACCGACCCAATTGCCTAAAGTTGAAACTCCTTCGGCAGCCAACTCCTCTATCTTAATATCCCCCTTCGCTTCAGGGTTAAAGTAATTGGACCCGAGGGTTTTTACCTCAAATTTGGCCTCGCTCAGGTCGGCCTTGCTCAAGTTGGTCTCGCTCAGATCTTGTCCTCTTGCCCCCTCATTGACAATGTAAGGCTTCGTAATACTTCAATTTTTCTTTCTATTTCGTCTCTAAGTTCTTCTGTCGGTTCAAGTTCTAATATTTTTTCATAATCAGAAATTGCCGCCTCCAATTCCCCAAGAGCTTTATAGGCCCACCCTCGAAAAAGGAAGGCCCCGCCGAATTTTGGCTTGAGTTGTATAGCCTGGTCAAAATCCTCGATGGCTCGCTCGTAATCCTCCAAGGCAACGTAACTGGTGCCCCGATCATAAAAGATAACAGCAGCATCCGGAATAAGCTTGATGGCCTGATCAAAATCCTCGATAGCCTGTTGGTGGTTGCTCAGAGCCGCATAACTTTCACCCCGACTATGGAGTATGAACGCAGCCTCTGGCATAAGCTCGATGGCCTGATCAAAATCTTTAATAGCCTGCTGATGATTGCCCAGAGCTGCGTAACTTTCGCCCCGATAGTAAAAGAAGAACGCAGCGTCTGGCCTAAGCTTGATGGCCTGGGTGAAATTTTCGATAGCCTTTTGATGGTTACCCAGAACAGCATAACTTTTGCCCCGACTACGAAAAGCAAAAGCATTATCTGGCTTAAGCTGGACAGCCTGATCGAAATCCTCAATGGCTCTCTGATGGTTGTCTAAAGCAGCGTAACTGGTTCCCTGAGCCAAATAGGTCCGGGCATCTGATGAAGTGACAGAACACCGAACAGCAAAATATTCCTGCATACTTCGATGAATAAATCGGTAACTTCCCCCGACACGTTGCAGAAAGATCAGTTCTATAGCTTGATCAAGAAACGAAATTAGTTTGAAAGGTAGCAATCCGTAATAATTAAGTACACACAACCGCATGTAATGCTGTATGAGAAAAAAACCGCCATAAAATAGTCCAGCAAATAGCGCAGAAACTAGGCCGATAGATAGCCCTACAAATAACCCCACAAACAAACCGCTACCCAGTCCAAAACTCGTCCCAAAAGTCAGCACGCCTTCTAGTCCTCCAAATAGTGTGACACTCATTGCAACAACTAGTCCGAAAGCCAGCCCACCACGAAGAGAACTACGCTGAGAGCGACGCACTTCCTGATCAGGTTTGAGCTTATGGTTAATCGGCTCGTATTTTAGGGAAGCACTTAGCGCGATAATCAGTCCAAAACTCAATCCGACAAAGGGCCCGAGAATTAGCGCCACACTCGGCCATACACTTAACCCGCTAACCAGGGTGCCAAGTAGCCCGCCCCACAGCGCACCAACCAGTCCAACAAATACCCCAAAACTCGTTTCGAAAATTAGCCCACTACCCAACCCACTACCTAATCCAAAAATCAGCCCGAAAATTAGCCAAGCTGGTAAGATGATCCCCACCTCTGTTATCAGACTTACGGCTCCTCCCAACAAGCCACCTACAGCCCCTCCTACTGAGGCTTTGAGAGCTGGCCTCCATACCCAATACAGATTTTCGGCTGGTTTCATGTCATTTAACCCCACACCCAGCCCGGCAAGCAGTCCGAAAATTAGCCCAAAAATTAGCCCAGGAAACAGCCTACCACTCGACCCGACAAACAGGCTATAATATAGTGCTACGACTAGACCACAACTCGGTCCAAAAATCAACCCACTACTCAACCCACTTAGCCATTGGTACTGCCGGCGAACAGGACCAGCAGGCAGCCAACTGCTCCATATTTGTCCAATAGAAAATTGAGCGAGACTCTCGGCTTGTACTTGTGTGGCCAGATAGCTCAAATAGCGTAGGCTAGTTTCCTTAGAGTACAATAGCTTAATTTTGGTTCGCCCCACCCGTTCAAACATCCGCTCACTGTACGCCCCAAAAACCTCCGTCCGTAAGGCATCACCCTGCCCCTCCGGTAGCGGCGGCGCTTCGGGGGTGGCATAGGTCACCGTAATAATATTCAACATCAGCGGAGTCTCCACCAGCTCCCGCAATGCCTCATCCTGCCAAATTCGCTTTCCCAGGTCCATTAGTTGCTCGTGGTTTTGGGAGCGTTCCGTTTGTAATCGCTCAAAATACTGCTCAAACTGCTCCTGTGTCAGCTTCTTTAACACAATCGCCTGCCCCAACTTCAGCCTCGCCTCCAACGCCTCGTAATCATTCAGCCGGCTGCACACCACCATCGGCCCCGCATACTCATCCTTGCGGTACGTATTGATCGCTGCCACACACGCCTCACGCTGCTCTTCCGCCACCTCATCCAGCCCATCCAACAGCAGTGCCAACTCTCCCTCAGCTAACCATCGCTTCGCCAGCTTCCGTGACACCTGGTACTGCCGGTTCAACTCCTCGGCCA
Source organism: Anaerolineae bacterium (assembly GCA_020433835.1). The sequence continues at coordinate 5,056 of JAGRBY010000168.1, forward strand.
GCCACTCGCCCAATGGCTTCTGCTCCGCTGCCCAACTGGACAGGTTAAAGAGAACCGGCACCGGCGCACTGGCGTCATTCTCCGCCTCAGCCACCAAATCACCGGCCAAGGTAGCCAGCGTCGTCGTTTTGCCCGCGCCGGGCTGACCCAAAATCAGCAGGCTGCCTTGAGCTTGACGGTACACGTCAATCGCCCGCGTGCCGGGGGGTAAATCCTGCTCGGCTTGCTCCGGCTGCCGCAGGCGGATGTTCAACTCCTCGAAGGGCTGCGGCACGGCGTCTTGTTTCATTTCCAGGCCCAAATCAAGATAGATGGCATTCAGCAAGGCGCTGTGCAGGTAATCCTCCACCCATATTTTGCGCACGTTGCTAAGGAGGGTAGTCAGGTTTTTATCGCGGGCTGGGGCGAGAAGATCGTCGATTTTAACCAGAAGCGGCTTGAGCTGCTCGCGCCAGGCGGTCTTGGTTAGGCGGCCGGCGGCTAGCTGTTCGGTCAGGGTAATGGCCATCCGGTGGTCCTCGATTTCAAGGATGAGCTCCGGCGGTGCGTTGATACCCAGCTTGGCCTGACGCTGCTCCAGAATTTGTAGGCTCCGGCGGAGCCGTTCGAGAAGTGTGTTTACGTCGGTCATAGACAATTATGAGGGCTGAATAATGAATTGTGAATAATTAATGGTGAATGGTGAATTATGAAGGGGAGAGGTGGTGGGTGTGGTGGGTGTGGTCTTATTTTCTTGCTCTTGTAGGTGGGACGAGGCTTTTCCCCTAATCCCTACTACCTACCCCTCTACCCCCTATTTTAACACACCTTATCAAAGCCTGACAACCGGACTTAGGTACAGAATGGAGAATTTAGAATGGAGAATTTAGAATGAAGAATGAAGAAATTACAATCACCGTGGTGACAGGGGTAAAGAGGAGGAAGGGGTGGCAATTATCGGTTATCCGGCAGGTGGTTGTACCAGTCGCCTAATGGCTATCAAAACAGTGCTAACCGCTATCCCCGCTCAAACGCAAAAAACAACTGCTTATCCTGGCCGCGGATGGCCGGAGGATAAACATCATTTTCGTTCAGTTCGGTGCCGCTGTGGTAGCCGAGAAGCCGACAGCCGGCGGCGGCGGCATCTTCGATTAACTCATCAGCCTGGTAGAGATGGTAATCGATGCGGCCGGGGGTGACGGGGATGGCGAATTGGGCGACCTGGATGTCGCCGGGTTCGGCTGCGGAGGGGAAGGGGCTGAGGTGGCGTAGGTGATCGCGCAGCCCCGGCCAGGTGCGCCAGCGTAACGTTCGAGCCAGGCCGCGGGCGTGCCACAACACCGGGTTGACCCGGCGCGTCTCTCGACTCCACAGGGTGGAGTCGGCGTGGGAATGGGCTGAGGGCTGAGGCGCGCCGTTGATCGGCGCTGCCGGTTGGCGACGGAACTTCTCGGCCAGCCAGTAGCCGTAGCAGGCCAAAGCCGGAGCAACGTTATCGAGACCGAGAATAAGCCGGCCCTGTGGGCGCGTAACGCGGGCCATCTCGGCGATAGCGCGACGGCGGCTGGCCCGGCCTGGAATGTGCTGGAGCGCGCCGAAGAACATGAAGAGGCCATCAAAATGGTCATCCACGAAGGGCAGGCGCAGCAGATCGGCTCCGGCTAATTGGGCCTCACGCGAGAGACTGCGTCCGGCGGCGAGCATATCCTCGCTCACATCGATGCCGGTAACCTGGTAACCCACCTGGCTCAACGCCAGTACGGCCCGCCCCGCCCCGCAGCCGATATCGAGCAGGTGACCCTGGCGGGGCAAGTAACGGGCAACCATTGCCTGCTCACATTGCTGCAAGCCGGTTTGGCTCAAATCTTTCCAGAAGTTAACAACGTCCGGTTGGGCGTATTTTTGGGTAACGGTGGTGTGATTCATCATAGGTAAATGCGTGTAACTGTTAAGCTTATAACTGGCGTCAATTAGGCTGAGGCTAAGGCTGAGGCGAAGAAAAAAGTCATTTTAGCGCGTAAAAACCTCTAACGTTAGCTGTACCCTAAATTGTGCTGAAGAAAAATTTAGACAGAATTACCATGATTTACTGAATTATATGAGATAAAATCGTGATAATCATGTCAATTCTGTCGATTATTTTGTCGATCTTCTATCGTTCTCGTGTTTCCACGGTTTAATGTTGTGCTACCTCTATAATGCCGGATTTGTTTTTCTTAGCCTTAGCCTTAGCCTCGCATAGATACTCTCTAATACAGGTTATCCCGTCAGCCCTCGATAAATGACCTCCGGCAGCTGCTCCACGTGGGGCGATAACCGTAGTATGTAGCACGGCGCTTGTTCAACCAGGGTTCTCACCAGGTGGAGGCTGGGCGGAACGGTGGCTTTGTCCCAGCCTTCGATGGCCTGTGGAATGAGTTCTAAGGCGGCTTTGGGGGCAGGGACGGCGATGAGTTCGCTCTGTTCCAGTCCGGGCACGACTTGCGGGAAGAAAACACCGCCAACAGGAGCGGTGCTTGCCCACGGTTCGGCAAAGGCCTCTTCGGCGCGAAAGACGCGCTTTTGGCGACCACGGGGGGCCAGTAAATTATCCGTTTCCGGTTCGGGATCAACGGGGATAAATCGTTTAAGCGTTTCGAAGCGGGCTAGCGAATCATCAAAGGCGCTCAGTTGGCCGGGATAGGCTAAGACTTCAACCTGATTATCGGTCAGTCGTAAAAGCGGCGAGTCGTTGCTGAGCAGTTTCCAGCCGGCGTTCAACAGAGCCAGGCCGGTCGTTGTTTTGCCGCTGCCCATATTGCCCGTAATAAGCGCCGCCCGCCCGTTGGGAGCCTGCGCCGCGAAGGCGTGCAGCGGAAACCAGCCGCGCCGCCGATAGATGGGGGCCAGCGTAATCATCAGCACATCCTCGAAAACCCCATACGCTTCCAAACATTGGCGCGTCACGGCCCCGATTAGACGTTTCTGCGCCAGATCGACCGTCACCAAACCGTATTTCGGCAGCCGCACAACCACAAGATCACCGGCACCGTAGTAGCTGACCAACGCTTCGTCAGCGATGACCGGCATACCGGGCGGCGGGGGCGGTGCGGACGGATGGCGGTGGATGTGCCATTGTATCGTGATATCGGCTTCGCTGTGATCTTCACGCGGTAGATGGCCGTAGACGTGTTCGAATCGATCTTTAAGCGGTTGATCTGGGGCCTGAAAGGCTAGCCTCACGCCGTGGAGATTGACGACAATAGGCGGGGTAGTTGGTTGGTTGTGCTGCATAGCATTCGGCTCTTCATTAGAGAATGACAATGAAAATTACCGTAGGACAAACTTAAGTTTGTCCTACGGTAATTTCCAAGGGAGATAAGAAGATGCAGTATATAGAAATAAAAAAGTCGGAGCAAATTTTGCTCCGGCTTAAGCAAGAGGGAGAATCGGGGAAGCATGCGGGCATGACGACCAAAAGTTTCGGTCTCAATCCGTTTTGTCTATTAGCCTTCGCCTTGGCCTAATTTACGCCAGGTAGCCTTGCGGCTGAGTAATTACCTAAGAATAATGATTATGTGTATAATAGAAACTTCTCAAATGAAACGACTAAGGTATTGTCCGGCAAAAGTTCTATTGCTCAAGATCAGCTTTGACCTAAGCTGAACAATCTTTCGTTTTCTAACTATAGCGTACTACAACTCTTTAGAAGATGTACTATCCGGGTGAGCGGTCTTTCGATTACCAATCGAGGGATATTTTCAAACCGGGTAATACCTCGCGTGGGGGATACAACCACCCAGGCCCACAGCCTGTTTTGAAATAAACCGCCCATCATGCCATCAAGAGGAGAATGCATGCAAGCATCTGATAAGCCTAAACACAGTCGTTATGCCAGCTACGAGATGGTAGACGAAGAGGCCATTATCATTAACTTAAAGACCGGTATTCTTTACACCCTAAATGATACGGCAGCCGTATTTTGGCAGCTCATCGACGGGCAGCGCACCGTTACCGCTTGCGCCGAAGTCATCGCCGCCGACTATGAAGATGTGGAGGCCGGCGAGGTTGAAGGTGATCTGTTAGAACTGGCGGCTGAATTTGAGGCAGAAGGTTTAATTGTTACCTAAACGGCTGGGGCGCGGGCTTGTAGCGACGCTTGTATTAATTCGGGCCTGGCTCGATGGCCCGCGCCGGGCGCTGCTACGGCGAATGGTGGCCTTTAGCCGCACCTTACCTGACCAATTCAACCAACCTTTACCCGACACGATGGCGCGGTTGACACCCTCACCCCTAACGCTCACCACGCCCGTTATGCCGGAGCAGGCCATTCGGCAGTTGGCCGATGCCGTGGCGGCCTGGCATATTCGTTCGCCGTTGGGTATTTGCTTGCGGCGCTCGCTGCTGCGCTACCATTTTCTGCGCGAAGCCAACGTTCCGGTGCAGGTTATCTTTGGCGCACGCATTAAAGACGCGGCTGAAGGGGGTGGGGTTGGCGGCCACGCCTGGTTGACTTTAAACGGCAGGCCCTATTACGAGAACCCGGCCGATTATCAGGGTTTTGTGGTCATGTATACGTACCCTCAACCCGAACCTCAAGAATGAACTAAGAAGCTGAGAGTTACCCACAGATACACACAGATGTTCACTGATATTATCACCTTTATGATAAAATCTGTGAGTATCTGTGGGTATCTGTGGACCTTTTAAAACAGTTTCTAACAAACGATGCGTTGATAGCCCAAAACGAGGCTTTATATGTGCGGTATTGCCGGCATCTATGCGCTCAACGGCGCTCCGATTGAACCTCAGGACATCGAGGCCCAAATCGCAACCTTTATTCATCGCGGCCCCAATCAGGGTGCGGTCTACTGCTCGGCGCAGGGGGAGTGCGGTCTGGGTATTCGCCGGCTGAGCATCATCGACGTGGCGGGCGGTCACCAGCCGCTGGTCAATGAAGATGGCATGCGGCGCATGGTTTATAACGGCGAAACCTACAATCATCACCTGCTGCGGGCCGAACTCGAACAGCTTGGCCATCGCCCCAAAACTCATAGCGACGGCGAGGTTATTTTGCACGGCTATGAGGAATGGGGCGCGGCCGGGGTATTAACCCGGCTGCGCGGGATGGGCGCGTTTGCGCTGTGGGATGAAAAGCAGCGGCAGCTTTTTATCGGCCGCGACCGGTTTGGCATCAAACCCCTTTACTATGCCGAGCATGCCGGCCGGCTGCTGTTTGCTTCCGAGATTAAAGCCATTCTGTGCCGGCCCGATTTCCCGCGCCGGGTGAACCGCTTGGCCCTCGACGCGATGCTGCGGTTGGGCTTCGTGCCCGGCCCGGCCACCATGTTTGACGGCATCTACAAGTTACCCCCGGCCCACTATCTAATCGCCCGCGAGGATGGTTATACCATCAGAAACTACTGGCAGCTTACCTACGAACCCTCTCTGTCGCTGTCCGAAACCCAGGCCGTTGAGCAGTTTTTAGAGTTGCTCGATGAGTCGGTGCGCATACGCTTGATGAGCGAAGTACCGCTGGGGACGCTGCTGTCCGGCGGTCTCGACTCTGGTACCCTGACGGCGTTAGTTCAACACAATCTCTCCTCAAGCGGTGAGCGCGTGGGTGGCGTGAATTTACGGCTGTCGAAACCGGCCAAAATACCGCCGTTGGGCAGCGATGATGGAGGCCATACGCTTAAAACTGTGTCCATCGGCTTCGACCAGAGTGAGTATGATGAGTCGGACCTGGCCCACAGCCTGGCCCACTACTTAAAGACCGACCATCAGGCTATTACTTTTACTGACCAAGATTTTGATGCCTACCCGGCGGTGATGTGTCACCTGGAGGAGCCACAGTGTTCGGCTACCGCCGTGCCCATCTACAAGCTGTACCAGGCTTGTCGTGAGGCCGGACTGACCGTGGTCTTGACCGGCGAAGGTTCTGATGAGTTGTTAGGCGGCTATCACTGGCATCGCGGTGATGCGCTGGTGCGGCCGCTACTGCTGCTGCCGGCGGCAGTGCGGCGGGCAATAGCCGACTCACCGTTGCCGATGTCGGCGGCGGCGCGTCGCGTTCTGCGCCGGGGAAGCGGTGATCTGTCCCGTCGCTACCAGGATTGGCTGGAAGTCTCCGGCGATGATGTCCGCTCGACGCTGCTGGTGCCGGAGGATGGTTCGACCAGGGGTACCAATCCGTTGCTGATGAATTGGGCTGAAAAGTGGGGGGCGCTAGAATCAGCCGCGCCACTGCATCAAACGTTATGGCTGGAGAGCCGGACCCGTATGGTCGATTTCATCAACTTTGAAGTCGACAAGATGAGCATGGCCCACTCCATTGAGGCTCGCGTACCCTTTTTAGATCATTATCTGTGGGAGTTCTGCGCGGCTTTGCCGCCCCGGTACAAACTCAAACGGGGTGTCGAGAAGCACCTTTTGCGGCAGGCGACCAAAACTATTCTACCGGAGGCGACGCGCACCCGCCGTAAAAAGGGGCTGGCCTCGCCCTATGCCCATTGGCTGCGGGCCAAACGCCTGCCGGATTGGGCCGAAGAAGTGCTCGCGCCTCAGGCTGTGCAGCGCGTGGGGTTGTTTGACTCAACCGCGGTCAATGTCTTGCGTGAGGATCACCAGGCAGGGAAACCCCATTTGGGATCGCTGTTAATGGGGGTACTGAGTACACAAATTTGGGCCAAGGAATTTAGAATTTAGAATGAAGAATGTAGAATGATGAAAACGAAAAGTGGGAAAGGGAGAAGTTAGCATTAGAGTGAGGGGGTATGGCGGATAAGAAGCCGCAGGATATTCAAGAACGGACTTTTGAGTTTGCTAAGCGGGTGGTGAAGCTGCATCAATATCTATACGAGTTGGGTGGGACAGAGCGGGTGTTGGCCGGGCAGATTTTGCGTTCGGGTACGTCAATTGGGGCTAATTTGGAAGAAGCGAATGCCGGACAAAGTAAGCCCGATTTTATCAACAAATGCAACATCGCGCTGAAAGAAGCGAGAGAAACTTTATATTGGCTCCGTTTACTTATTGAATGTCATTTGGTTTCCTCCGAAAGGTTATCTCCCCTCATTTCCGAAGCCGATGAAATCGTTGCTATTTTAACAACCATAGTGAAAAATGCACGAACAAACCTTAAAAAAGAGCGAACAAACAAAACTTAATACCCCCTCTTCAAAATCTTCTTCATTCTCCGTTCTCCATTCTCCATTCTCCATTCTCTATTCTCCATTCTCCATTCTCTATTCTTCATTCTTCATTCTCTGTTTTACATTGTTGCTTGGGTTTGCGCTGCGGCTGTATGTGCTGGACAGCGAGAGCTTGTGGTACGATGAACTGCTGGAGTTGGATATCACCCAACAGCCGCTAAGCGATATTTTGCCGCTGCTGCCGCGCCATACGGCGCTGCCGTTGGATTATATTC
>JAGRBY010000169.1 GCA_020433835.1 Anaerolineae bacterium
TCACGCACTACCCGTTTGTAGTGCGTATCTGACGGTTTAGTCATTATGGTAGCGTAATTGCTACCAGCAATAATTCAGTTATACGGTGTGACCTTATCCTTCGAGAAATACTTCGGGAATCGGTTCGATGTCGTTCGCTTCGTCTTCTTTCGGCACATTACTATCCAAAACCCGCTCTCGGTACAGGTTGTAGTTGGGTAAGATGCGGGGATATTCTTGATCCATTAGGTTTGACGTAAACAAGAAGTCAGCCGAAGCGCGGTTACAGGCCATCGGAATATTCCAAACAACCGCAATACGCAGCAGCGCTTTCACATCCGGGTCATGGGGCTGCGGTTCCAGCGGATCCCAAAAGAAGATGACAAAGTCTATATCGCCTTCGGCAATCTTAGCGCCGATCTGCTGGTCGCCGCCCAGCGGCCCACTTTGCAGCTTAACGATATCGATCCCTAATTTTTCTTCCAGCAGTTTGCCGGTGGTACCGGTTGCCAGAACGGTATGCTCTGCCAGAATGTGGCGGTTGTACTTGGCCCATTCCATCAGGTCGTATTTTTTGTTATCGTGAGCGATAAGGGCTATACGCTTTTTCGCTCCAAGAATTGAAATATTGTTTTCCATGATAATAAAACTCCTTAAAAAAATTTTTCAAGCTCTGGTGGTTACAGATTTATGAAATTTTGGCACAAAAAAAGTGACTGGGTTTTAACGCCATAAAGAGAGCTGTGCCAGTCACTACATCGATGTCTATTCAGCTACGTCGCCAGCTATAGCAGCTACACCTTTTTTCGCTACAGCTTTGAAAACGATTACAATGGCATGGTAACTGATATTTTCGGTTTTGTCAAGGGGTTTTGTGAAAAAAAGCGCATACTTTTAAGTAAAATTAACAAAAAGTCGCTCGATTTCGCTAGTTATGACAAGTTTTTTCGATTTTGCCGCGTTTGTTATCTTGAATGAGTGTTTAAGAAAACGGGTTAATGCAGATTAGCCCCGGCCCGATTGAAACGTCCATATTGGGCCGATTGGGACTTTCCGAAGAACAGCTTAAAGCGGCTGCGCAAGATTGAATAAGGGTTTACGACCTCTCGGTCCAAAACGCGGTGGTATTTTTGACTCATCAGTCCAAAACTGCTATACTTAAATTCATTGAAAAATTGTCTGAGGAGATTGGTACGATGTGCTATCAGACTCCTCACCTTTTACTCTGAGTACTTATGGCCCGACCAAGAGAATTCGACGAAAATACGGTTTTAGACAAAGCAATGGATCTTTTCTGGCACAAAGGCTATGAAGCTACCTCGATTCAAGAGCTGATCGCGACGATGGGTATTAGCCGAGGCAGCCTTTATGACAGTTTTGGCGATAAGCATGCCCTGTTTGTGGCAGTTTTAAAGCGGTATCGCCAGCGCTCGCACGACCGCTTTTTGCAAATTTTGAGCCAGCCTGGTTCGGTAAAAGCAGCCATTGCCGATATGTTTAATTACGTGGTGCATGAAGCTTTAGCCGATGCAAAACGGCGCGGTTGTTTGATGACAAATTCCACTATTGAGCTATCGCCGCACGATGCGGAGATTGCCGAGGTGGTGCAATTTAATCAGCAATGGGTACAAGAGGCGCTGTACAATGCGCTTGGCCGCGGTCAAGCGCAAGGGGAAATTGCGACCAATACGGACATTCTAGCGTTAGCTCAGTTTCTGTTCAACAGCCTGCAAGGTTTGCGCGTAGTCAGTAAAACAACCCCTGATCGACAGGCTTTGGAGAATATCGTAACGATAACGTTATCCAGTGTGGCTTAAGGTATTAGAGCGTAGGGTTTTGCTTTACGCTTTTTTTGTTGGTGTTTTTGGACTGTTTGTTCTGAAATGAATATTGTTAAGAGGAGACATGATGCCCCGCATAATTGTATTCGATGTCAATGAAACGCTGTTGGATTTAAGTGCACTCGATCCGCATTTTGAGCGTCTTTTTGGTGATGCTGCCGTCCGCAAGCAGTGGTTTGGACAGGTATTGCGGTCGTCGTTGGTAGCGACGATTACCGACACTTACCACGATTTCGGCGTTATTGCCGGTGACGCTTTGGCTATGATGGCCATGAGCCATCATGTTACCCTGTCAGAGGAGGATCGGGCAGCCGTAATAAAGGGAGTGCGTTCTCTGCCGGCGCACGAAGACGTACCTGATAGCCTGGAGCGGCTCAAGGCGGCGGGGCTGCGCGTGGTAGCGCTGACCAATTCGCCGCCGCACGTGCTGAAAGATCAGCTAACCAACTCTGGTTTGATCGATTATTTCGAGCAGACGCTGTCGGTTGATGCGACGCGCAAATTCAAACCGGCCAAGGAAGTGTATCTTCATGCAGCGAAAAGTTTGGGGGTAGCTCCCGGCGAGCTGCGAATGGTTGCCGCGCACGATTGGGATATCGCCGGAGCGATGCGAGCCGAATTAGCCGGTGCCTTTGTAGCGCGACCGGGGATGGTCATGGGACCGCTGCAAGAACCACCGGATATCATCGGTTCTGATATGCGTGAAGTCGTCGCGCAGATTATAGAAAAAGAATTGGGTGGATAGTGGGTTTGTAACCAGCCATCCAACTATCAAACCATCCAACTAAATCATACAAGGAGAGAAACAATGCCTGAAGTAACTGTACAAGTCAAACAAATCGATGCGACAGCGAGTCTGGGAACAGCGCGCCAGCATCAGGTGAATATTGATCGCCCGGTTGCGAAAGAGGGGACCGATACCGGCGCTATGGGCGGTGAACTGCTTTTGGTTTCGCTGGGGGGCTGTTTTATCAGCAATCTGTTGGCGGCTATTCGGGCGCGTGAAGCAGCGGTATCGAATATTGATATCCAAATTACCGGCACGCTCGATAGCGCCCCACCGCGTTTTAGCGCCGTGCATATGCAGATTACGGCCGATTATGAGGATCGTGCCCTAATGGAGAAATTGGTCACTATCTCGGAACGCGGCTGTATTGTGGCTAATACTCTCAAAAATGCTGTTGATTTATCGATAACTATCGATTAGAGTTCATAGAGTTTATCCAGTTTATGGAGTTCTTAGAGTTTTGTGAGTTTTTTGGTAAGTAGTGGGTACATATTTGTCAAGAATAAAGCTATGCAAAAAATGCTTTAACTCCACTGACTCTATTAACTCCACTAACTCCACTAACTCATAAATTCTTGAGCAATGTCGTGACCGCGCTTTCCAATCGGGTCGGGTTCGGGTACAATGGGCCATATACTTTTCCTTGGAGGGATGATTATGTTGGTTTGTCGCGGTGTGCGAGGGGCTACGACGGTTGAGGCGGATACGCGGACGGAAATTTTGGCTGCTACGAAAGAACTGCTGACAGCAATGATCGAGGCTAACGGCATCGAGGAAAAAGATGTGACCAGCGTCTTTTTTACGACAACGTCTGATGTTGTTTCAGAATATCCGGCTTTGGCCGCTCGCCAGTTGGGCTGGAAGGATACCGCTCTGTTGTGCTCGCATGAAATGGCCGTGCCGAGAGGGTTAGCCAAGTGTATTCGTATTTTGGTGCATTGGAATACGATGAAGTCGATTAAAGAGATTAAACACGTGTATCTCAACGAGGCTGAGTCGCTGCGCCCCGATCGAGCGCTGGATCAACTGCAAAAAGATTTGGGGGAAAGCTGATCCTTCTCTGATGTGGTGAGGTAGGCATGGCCCTAACGCCAAAATTGTTGAACAAGAACAGTCACTTTATCCCAAAAAGTGGCTGTTTCTTTTTTGTAAACCCTTTTTGTCACCCATGTGAGCTAGAAAACAATACTTTTATATCATCCGATTTAGCCCTTGTGCTATTCGGCAGAATACTTCTTTTGAGTTCCCCCTTATTGCCCTGTCTGGTATAGGCAATTAACTCTTGGTATGATAGGGTATACCCATAACTTGTATCTCAGATTAAATTGATAACGCAAGCGCTCTGTTTGCCATATCTCATCTTGAAAAAGGACAAACCATGCTCAAAATACTCAATGATCTTAAAGAATTTGCAATGCGGGGTAACGTTGTTGACCTGGCTGTTGGTTTTACGGTTGGGGCGGCGTTTACAACCATCGCCAAATCGTTGGTCGATGACATGATTATGCCGGTTGTGGGTCTAATTGTTGGTCAGGTTGAATTTAAAGAGTTGTTTTTGCTGCTTAAAGCCGGTACAGAACAGCCGTCGCCCTATGCTACTTTGGCTGATGCGCAAGCCGCCGGCGCGGTGACGGTTAATTACGGAATATTTATTAATAACGTTTTGGCTTTTCTGATTGTGACCGTAGTTATGTTTATGCTCATTCGCCTTCTGAATAAGCTTGAAAAGGAACTTGAAGAGGAATTCGGCGCTAAAGAAGAAGACGATGCTCCCAAGCAAAAAAAATGCCCTTTCTGTTTGTCGACTATTCCAGCCAAGGCAACGCGTTGTCCGCAATGTACCTCTGAGTTGCAGCCGGTAGACCAACCTAGTAGTCGGACAAACAAGATTTGCCGGTTAAATCCTCGCAAAATATCGAGAGTTTGCCCGACAAAAAAACATTGTCGGAGTACTAGAATGGTTTAGCTATCGCCTTCATTCAATAGTTCACGAATTTTAAGCAGCAAAGCTTTTGGTGTAAACGGTTTTTCTAGAAAAAATAAGCCGGAATCAAGAACGCCGTAATGAATAATAACATTGTCTGTATAACCGGATATATACAGCACTTTAAGTTTAGGATACTGTTTGACTAATATTGTGGCTGTTTGTACACCATTCATGCCTTCGGGTAAAATGACATCGGTTATGAGCAAATCAATGGTCTGATTGTATTGGTCGACGATAGTAAGCGCCTCGCGGCCATTTGAGGCAGTTAAAACTGTATATCCTTTATCCGTCAGGATGCGGTAGGTAAAGTCTTTTACCATCGCTTCATCTTCAATCAAAAGGATAGTTTCAGAACCGTCTGTGGTTTCAAACGCGCTAGAGGGATAAGTCTGTACCGGAGAAGATGCATCGATGCGCGGTAGATAAATTTTGAATATGGTTCCCTGGCCAAGTTCGCTGTAAAGCCAAATATGCCCACCGCTTTGTTTAATAATACCCTGCACCATTGCCAGCCCTAACCCAGTTCCTTGCCCCCGATCTTTGGTTGTAAAAAACGGTTCAAATGCCTGGCTTTGGGTTGCGCTATCCATGCCGTGGCCGGAGTCGCTAACGGACAGCATGATATAGTGGCCCGGAGTAACATCGATATGGGTGTGGGCATAGGTTTCATCCAGTTCGGCGTTAGCGGTTTCGATGGTTAATTGGCCTCCCTGAGGCATGGCATCCCGGGCGTTGATCGCCAGGTTAACCAGAACTTGGTCGATTTGACCGGGATCGATTTTAACCGTTCCCAAATTAGGGTAAAACTGGGTAACCAGGTTAATATCCTCACCCAACAAGCGCTTAAGCATTTTACTCATATGCTCAATGGTATGATTTAAGTTAATTATACGAGGTTGAAGCATCTGCTTACGACTGTAGGCCAGTAGCTGCTGCGTTAATGTGGCTGCGCGATGGCCTGCTTTTACAATTTGCTCAACATCTTGACGCATTGGATCATCTTTGTTAAGACGGTTCTGCAAAATCAGTTCGCCGAAGCCGGTGATAACGGTGAGTATGTTGTTAAAATCGTGGGCGATGCCGCCGGCCAGTCGGCCGATAGCCTCCATTTTTTGCGCTTGGTATAACTGTTCTTCCAAGCGCTTTCGCTCGGTAATGTTGCTGACAACGCCATAAATAAGCTTCGAACCATCAGCCATTGACTCAGCCCTCGCATTATCGCGTACCCAAACTACGTCGCCATCGGCCCGAATGATGCGATACTCTGTTTCACTGTCTTGCCCCCGTGTTAATTTTGCCCATTGCACAGCCGCGTCAGCCCGATCATCCGGGTGAATGACATTGTCAATCCAAAATCTCCAGTCGGTTAAATAGGTTTGCTCCGAGTAGCCCGTTAATTGATGAATCTGGGGCGACACATACTGATTTGTAGAATGTCCTGATGCCGTCATCTCGGTCATATAAATACAATCGCTAATAGAGGTAATAACACGCCGAAAGCGGTTGGTCAGTTGAGCATTTTGGATGGCAATTGCTAATTGGTTAGCGACTTCCTGAACTATCTGCTGGTTTTCTTCGTTAGAGGTATCGAGGGTTGAGGGCCAGATAGTTAGCGTACCTAAGATCTCATTCTGAAAAAGAAGCGGAGCGTTCAACCTGGTATCAGTCGCTTCGCTGTGGGTTGTTATCAGAGTGTTACCCTGTCGGAGTATGTCGAGATCGTTTGCCGATAATGTTAACGGTAAATATTTTCCTTGCTGTGAATGCTCCTGATAAGCGGGATATTCAGCGATAACAACGGCTTCATTGTTTTTAAGATTGAATAAGTTTATCGTAGCTTGCTGGTAAGCAATTAAGCCTTCTAAATGAATCAGGGCCGCTTGCCCTATCTCTTCCGGAGATTGCGCACTTAGAATAGTCTGGGCAATCTGATATAAAGCCTCTAGTCGGTCGGCATAACGCTGACGTAATAGCTCTGCTTGTTTTCGCGTAGAGATATCTTGGAGAACCCCCCTTATTTTTACTACTTTGTTATTTTCCCAGATAGGGGTAGCGATGGTTCTGATCCATTTATGATTTCCTTTGCTACTGATAAACTCTACTTCCAAATCATACGGTTCGCCCCGTTCGATGGCATTTTTTACTGCGTTCTCAACAAGCTGACGTGATTCTTCTGGGAAAAAGGTTAGCGCATATTCAACACTCGCAGGGTAATTAGGATCGATCTCATGGATGCTCGTTACCATTTCTGTCCATTGCCCTTGCAATGTTGCGGCATCAAACTCCCAGCCACCGACCATAGCAATTTTACTGGTTTCGCGCAGAAGTAACTCGCTCGCTTGGAGGGCGTGTTCTATTTCCTTTTTTCGGGTGATATCAATGTGGCCACCCAGCATGCGCACTGGTTGACCGTTTTCATCGTGAAATAACGATGCGGTGGTCAGGATCCAAAGATATGAACCATCTTTGTGTCGAAGACGAAACTCCTCCTCATAGTTAGGCCAGGGCTTTTTTAAATAGGCCGTGATGGTTTTGCGCATGCGCTCGATATCGTCGGGATGAACCCGATCTTCCCATTCACTAAATGCGGTCGTGATTTCATCATCGTCGTAGCCAATTTGGCGTTTCCATTCGGGCGAATAATGAACGATGTTTTTTTGAATATTCCAGTCCCACAACCCCACATTGGCCGCTTGAACAGCCAGCTGAAAGCGGGTCTCACTCTCACGTAAATTTTCCTCAACCCGTTTGCGAGCGCTTATATTGTGGTCAACTGCCGATGTCAACCGTTCTGTATTGAGCCAGGTTTGATTTACAATAAACAGCACACTTAAGAGTAAAAGCGTGCCGCCGCCCCAGATAAGAAGCAGTGTTAGCGTATCCGGTTGGAAGGGCGGCGTATCCCAGCCCAAAATGAGTGTCCAGGTGCTATCGCCCACAGAAATGTTAGATGTTTGGGTTTTTTCGGTTATGGCCTCAGCTCCCCAAAATTGAATTTTGTCGGCATCATACAATTGAAATTTATAAGAGGGCGGCAATTGGGGCTCGACATCCTTTAAAATCTGATCGATATCAAAAATGCCTTGAACCAGGCCAAGAAACGTATTCTGTTGATACAACGGTGTACGCGCTATAATGGCGAGAGAGCCTTGAAAAGTGAGGGTAGGGTTGGTAATGGTAATTTGGCGTTGACGAATGGCCTTTTCAATGAAAGGAGCGGCCGGATGCGTTGTGAGATCGAGGTTGAGCACCGGTTCGTTGCCGGCTAACGGATAAATGTAGCGAATGATGCGATCCGTATCAACATATTGAACGGTTTTGATAGTAGGATAGGTAACCACCAACTCAGCAGCGAAACGATCAAACGTTTGGTTGTTGGGTAGGGTTGGAGTCGCTAGCATAAAAGCCTTGAGATTCTCTACGGCAGCCAAGTGCAATCGGATAGTCGAAAGCAGACTTTTTTGAAACTCTTTCATTTCTTCCGCTAGAGCATCAGTATTACGCTTATCAATTTGCTGCCGATATTGATAATCAATAAACAGCATGATGATCAGTCCGGTTGCAGCTATTAAAAACAAGACCGGCCATCGCTTCATTGGTGCTCCCTTTCGTTGGCTTCTTTGCTCTAAGTATTATATTGTTGACAGAGGATGCGAAGGTAATTATAACCCACCCTATCTTTACTAACCAACCTTTCCTCTGTTATTTGATCTAAAAGAACAACCTGCACTATCATGATGCCATCTCATAGGGGAAAGTGTAGAGAGCGCGCAATGACAAATTATCTTATCACCGTAGATCAAAGCACTCATAGTACAAAGTGTATTATTTTTAATCGTCTTGGTCAGGTAGTGAGCCAGGCCGAATTAAAACATCGGCAGGTTCATCCTGAAGCCGGTTGGCTTGAGCATTATCCGCTGGAAATTTGGGCCAATACCCAGGTGGTTATCACCAGCGCCATGAGCCAAGCCGGGCTTAAGGCTCGCGATATTGCCGCTGTTGGTTTAGCCAACCAGCGCGAAACCACTGTGGTGTGGAATAAGCGCACCGGCAAACCATATTACAATGCCATTGTCTGGCGCGATATCCGTACTGTAGAAATCTGTAAGCGGCTGGCTCGAAACGGTGGTCAAGATCGCTTCCGGCCTTATGTTGGCTTGCCGATTGCCACCTACTTCTCGGCTCCCAAATTGAAGTGGTTGCTGGACAATGTTGAGGGACTGCGCGATGATGCCGAATGCGGCGAGGCCATCTTTGGCACGATAGATTCGTGGTTGGTCTGGAATCTAACCGGCGGTGTTAACGGCGGCGTGCATATCACCGATGTCACCAACGCCTCGCGCACTATGCTCATGAATTTAGCCACTGGCACCTGGAACCAAGACATCTGTGAGATCATGGCGGTTCCGGAAGCGATGCTGCCCCAAATTCGCCCCTCCAGCGATCCCAACATTTACGGCCATACCCAGCCTGACGGCCCGGTCGGGGGGAGCGTGCCTATTTGCGGTATTTTAGGTTCGCAGCAAGCGGCGGCTGTCGGTCAAGTTTGTTTTCGTCCTCAAGAAGTTAAAAATAGCTATGATGGAGCTTCGTTTGTGGTGATGAATACCGGCTCCAAAATTATTGCCTCTGAACGGGGGTTGCTAACAACGGTCTGTTATAAATTTGGCAACCAACCCACCACCTATGCTCTGGAGGGGTCGATTGCCTTCACCGGTGCGGTCGTCGACTGGCTGCGCGATAATTTAGGCATCATCGAAGATTTTTCAGACGTCGAAGCCCTGGCCAAGACGGTGGACGATAACGGCGGCGGTTACTTTGTCCCGGCCTTCAAGGGGCTGTTTGCCCCCTACTGGCGCAGCGAAGCCCGGGGCGCGGTGGTCGGTCTGACGCATCATACCAATCGCGGGCACCTGGCTCGAGCGGCTTTAGAATCTATTGCTTACCAGACCTACAGTATTCTGGAGGCCATGGAAAGCGATTTCGGAGCGCAAGTATTGGCCCTTAAGGCCGATGGCGAAATGACCAACAATGATCTGTTGATGCAGTTTCAGGCCGATCTTTTGGGCGTGCCGGTTGTACGGCCCGAAGTGAAAGAAACCACCGCTCTAGGAGCCGCCTATGCCGCCGGATTAGCCATCGGCTTTTGGCGCGATCTGGCCGAAATTCAGCAGCAGTGGACTATCGACAAAGTGTGGAAACCGGGTATGAGCCGTGAAACACGTACCAAACTCTATACCGGCTGGCAAAAGGCGGTTACACGCACCTTCTGCTGGACCGACGAAGTACCGGCCCTTCAAGTGGAAATGCCGATGAGTTTTGGATAGGTTAGTGTTTGTGCCTAGATATCGATTACAGGCCAGCCCTATTTTGGCTTTGTAGGGCAGTAAGTTTCTCATGAATTAGGGCGATGGCCTGGTTTTGTGCTTCAAGGTGCTCTATAATAAGCCGAATCTCCTCTTCGGCTTTTTGATTGATGACATAGTCGTGATGTGCTTCCAACCGATCCTTGGCCGACTGACGATTTTGACTCATCATAATGATGGGCGCAGCATAAGCCGCCTGAAGCGACAGCCCCAAATTGAGCAAAATAAACGGATACGGATCCCAATGTTGAAACCAGGCTACGACATTAAGAATAATCCACATCGTCAACAGCAATGATTGGGCAATGATAAAAGGCCACGACCCCATAACCCCGGCCACCCGATCGGCAATGCGTTGGCCAAAGGTGAGCTGTTCTTCAAACAACGCATTGATATTTTGCACTGGCGGATGTCGATGGGTGAAGGGCGATGGGAAAACCAGTTTACCCATCGATGGATTAGATCGGGTCATGGTTACCTCGCTGAAACTTGTTCGGATTGGTTATCATTATTATCGCCGCTGTGGACTTTTACGTGGCGGAACTGCTTGCCGTCGGCCACGGTAATGACCATGCGAACATCAATATTTTTCGGAATAAGATCGAAATCTTGTAGAGTCCAGATAGTTGTAATGCGCCCGCTAAGGTTAGGCCACTGAGCTTTGGCCCACAGATAACGGCGTCGACAAAACTGCCAAATTGGTTCAGGTTGACGCGTTGGTTGAAAGGCGCAATATCCCGCCCAAATCGTATCGTGATCCTCCTGGGGAAATAAAACGTCAACCATCGCTTGCTGCACGTCGGCCGCATCACGGCCATATTCCGGAGCCACCCAGTTGACATGATAGTTGCGAATGAACATGAAGATACCAAAGCGCGAGTAATGCTCAATCTGTTTAACAATCTCCTCGCGTTGGCTGTAGGCAAGCTGGTATGTTTCCTCAAGCTTAATGTTAGGTTCCTCAATCCGTTCGTAATCTTCATGTTCTTCATAGTGATTAAACAGCGCATGGTCGATGTTGTACAGATACGCTACCAGGATTCTAAGGCGCTCAGGGCCGACATCAAACTGGGCTAACGTATTGGATTCAATGAGATCATCTAAGGCATCAACAACCCCACGCTGCCGAGCGTAGTCGTGCGCCCGCTGAATGCCCATTTCAAACCTGGGTTTGTGATCGCCTGTATGGGGCACAGGCGGCACCTCGTTCATGACCGATACGCGTTTAAAGCCACCGTTGGCAATATAAATTTGGTAGAGCGTTATCGCTGCGCCGGCCAGAATGATAACCCCCAATGCCTCGGTCTTCTGGGTAACCAGCACAGCCGCCATAAAATAGCTGGCAATCATGCCGCGTAGTCCGGCAAAATGCAGAGAGCGGGCTTCGGGCGAACCTGGGGTGATGCCACGCTGGCGGAGAATATCGTCTCGTACAAAAAATACCGTCGTACTGGTGATGACAAACGCACTGACAAAACCGAAGGCGTAATACGCCTCAACCACAACCACCTGCCGGATAATCGGAATGAGCACGGCTGAGATGGCCCAGATCACGGCAATACCAATCCGGTCATCGGTGAAGAAATGGGGCAATCGCCCCAAACGCGCGGCATTGGCGGCCACAGCCGCCCCGCCGACATATCCACCCCCTTGTGCCAGCAGCAAAATAATCGCCAGCAGCAGCCCGGCTACGGTTAAAAATGTCTGGCCGGTTGTGCCGGCAATCGCGCTTTTTATAGCCCGAGAAATGGCGATGTCATAGGCGACCGTGTTGATGAACTCGCTCTCAGACAGGCGGTCGCGCTCGCTGGCCAGGTGTGATTCGGTCTCGCCAAACAACTCTTCCGAGGCCCGAGCCGCTGGGATCGAGTTGTAGAGATTGGCCGCGGCTTGCCGATCGTTGTTGGTTACAATAATATCTTTCGGCTCAATGCCTTCGCCAAAAACTTGAACCGCGCCGATTTCATATTCAATCAGTAAGGTGCTGTAGCCTTCGGTTGCGGGGATGTTCCACAGCTTAGCGGCGTATAGCTGCACCACGCCGGTGCCGATCAAAAAAACAGCCGCCAGTGTAAGCGCGGTGTTAATAACTTTCCATTTGGGGCGAGCGGCGTGCTTGCCGCTGGCCGGAATAACTTCGTACCCGGAAAAGCCGAGCATTGCGCTCGACATCGAGTGAAAGAACAACTGAAACATGAGTAGTGTCCCGATGGCTGAAATATCTTCGCGAACCTGAATTACCTGTTCAACAACACCGTTCGCTTCCAGTCGGTTGACAATACCTTCCGTTAAAAAGGCCCACTGCGGATGAATTATGGCCGTAACGCCCACCATTCCCAGAGCGCCCAGCGTAAAAAGGGTGAACAGGCCACCGCCAATCAAAAACAAGGGTACAGCCCGCTTA
>JAGRBY010000016.1 GCA_020433835.1 Anaerolineae bacterium
GGATGAAGAATAGCTTGTCTGCTAAGGTCGGCAACGGACTGTTTTTATAGTCACTATATTGACGCTTGCCTCGCGGTCGACCATCTAAGCGATGGCTCTTCATCCACTCATAGTAACCGTGACCGAAATGAGGCAACAACGCCTCAAATTCCTGATGGGTGTAGCCGGTTAGGGCTAGAAATTCGGTCGGTTTCTCAATATAGTCTTGGTATTTGCTCACAGCTCACCTGCTTGTTTCATAAGTTGCCTTGAGTTTACCCTGTTTTTCTTTTTTGTCTTATTTAATCGATATAATGTCTATTATATGCCGGAGTATGATTGTTACAGAGTAAATGAATAGGAGAAGAGCATTGTGCCCTCATTTTTATCGCCTACGCCCGCGCCTTTAACAAAGCCACCCAACGCACCGGCTGATTAAAACCCCGTTTGGCCGTCAGATTGTGAATAAACCTGTTTAGATTGACCAGAAATGGGTAGAAACTTCTCAGAAAATAAGGTATGATATAGTCTGATTGTAAAAGGTAGTTCAATATGAGAGGTGTTAAGTTGAGCGACTATCAAACGACCTATACAGATTTGCTTATGCAAGAAATCAAGGCAACCCCTGATGAATATTTGCCCAGTTTGCTGCATATAATACGTATTTTTCGGGAAAGTATCACCCTAAAATCGGCAGATGAGAGTTTTAAACAAGGCTGGCAAGAAGCTATGACAGGGGAAACAATGCCGATTGATGAGTTGTGGACGGGAATTGATGCCGAATGAAGGACAGCCTTCGGTCAAGCTTAGGTTTACGCCGGAATTCAAGCGTAATCTTCGCGCCCTTTCTAAAAAATATCGTCGTATTCGGTCAGATGTACAGCCAGTCATAGACCAGTTACAAGCCGGAAATTTTGTTGGAGACCAAATACCGCGAGTAAAGTACACGATTTTCAAGCTACGAGTAAAGAACAGCGATATTGGGAAAGGAAAACGATCTGGGTATCGGTTTATCTACTATTTAAAGACTCAAACGGAAGTAATCTTGGTTACGATTTACTCAAAACTGGAGCAATCGGATATTTCGGCTGAACAGATACGTCGAATATTGCAGGAGTTTGAAACAAGAGGACGTCATGTCTGAAAATTTGTGTTACAATTAAAAGTAACACAGTCAATAGCACGAAAGACTCAAACTATAAACTTACCTTTTCCCGGAATGGATCCGTTTTTGGAAGATCCAGCAGAAGGGAGCAGTGTTCACACGCGGTTGATCAAGGCCATTAGCGATCAACTGGCTGATTTTGTCTCGCCCAATTTTTTTGTAAAGATCGAGCAGCGTGTTTATATTATGAGCTTGACCGATCCAAACCGGCGTCCGATTGTGCCGGATGGCTCTGTGGTTTCAGGTCGAGAAGCCAATAAACAAGCGGCTGCCACTACCGTAATTTCGGAACCTACGCTTGTTGAGCCGGTTTATGAGGTTGAAATTCGGGACCGATATATCGAAATTCTCGACTCAAATAGTCGCGATGTTATTACCACGAAGGTCTGTTCCTTTACCGCCTCTAAAGCCCACCGACGAAAATTGGCTACACGATTAGATTGATCGCTGGCAGGCTGAGGCACCATCATAAAAGTTGGCACAACACCCTATCTATGGTATGTTATCCCTCTAACTATAACCGGGCGCAAGCTCGGTTTTCATTTGTGGAAAGACTATGGCAAAGAAAAAAAGACAAAAAGAACCTACCTTCTACCTGCTGACTCTGGGCTGTCCTAAAAATACGTTTGATAGTGAAGGCATCAGCGAGATACTGCTTCGGGCCGATTACAACAGCACCGACAATCCGCGCCAGGCTGATGTTTTGATTGTGAATACCTGTGGATTTTTGCAGGCGGCTAAAGATGAATCGATTGGCGCACTGCGCGAGTTGGCGGCGGTAAAAAGAAAGCACCAACTTTTGATCGCTGCCGGCTGTATGGCCCAACGCTTCGGCAGCGAAGTTACGCGCCAGGTTAGAGGCCTCGATGGCTTAATCGGCACACGGGCTTGGACGGATATTGTGCCGTTTATTCAAAAACTGCGGGCGCATAAACGGCCGGGACCGCTGTATCACCTGCCGGAAACCGGCGATACGCCCATCGAAACGGTGGCGCTCGACCGGCAGCAGGTTGAGGTAGGCCGGGCCAGTGCCTATCTCAAAATCAGCGATGGCTGTTCGGCACCGTGTGCGTTTTGTACGATTCCTAGTTTTAAAGGGCTTAATCGCAGCCGTCCTCGCGAGCATATCTTGGCCGAAGCCCATCGATTGGAAGCGGCCGGGGTCAAAGAAATTATCCTTATCGCTCAGGACACGACCGCCTACGGGCGCGACTGGCGCGAATTGGATGGCCTACCAACGCTGCTGGAACAGTGTGTCGAGGCCGCGCCCGGCATCAACTGGTGGCGATTGATGTACGCGTATCCCGGCCACGCCAGCGACAAACTGGTCGATGTAATGGCCGCGCACCCGCAGATTATTCCGTATATCGATATGCCGCTACAACACGGCCATCCCGAAACGCTTAAGCGGATGCGCCGGCCGCATAATGTCGACAAACTCCTGCGCTGGATTGAGCATTATCGCAATTCCATGCCCAGTGCGGTGTTGCGCACCACCTTTATCGTCGGCTATCCGGGCGAAACCGAAGCCGAGTTTCAGGGCTTGCTCGATTTTATGGAAGCCGTCAAGTTTGATCGCGTAGGTGCCTTTACCTTCTCGCCAGAGCCGGATACCCCGGCCTTTGATTTGCCTGACCAAGTCGATCCGAAAATTCAACAAGAACGCTGGGAACGACTGATGGCTTTCCAACAGCCAATCTCGCTGGAGCGCAATCAGCAGATGGTTGGTCAGCGGCTCGATGTGTTGGTTGATGGTACCGGCGACGGCTTGAGCATCGCCCGCAGCTATCGCGACGCTCCCGAAATCGACGGTTATGTGGTTGTTGAAAAAGAACTCCCCGTCGGCGAAATGGTTCCTGTCCTCGTTACCGGGGCGATGGAATATGATCTGGTCGCGATGCCGGCCGATCAACCAATTATGATAATGTAGCTCCAAGTTGTTATCTGTAGAACGCGGGATGTAGGACGTGGGACGTGACACATTACGTTCCACGTTCTATATTCCACTCCGTGATAAAACCCTCTCTGTAACACAATAACAATCTCTGTTGCAACTATTTTACCCAATCTTAAAAACAGACCATTGGTACCAATATCCTGCGTGCAATCCGCTTACTTCTCGGTTATACTTAAAAAACAGTTAGAATCTTGGGGATAAATATGAACATTCAGCGAAAACAACTATTGATTATAGTAGGAATAGTTCTGGTCGGATTCTTTGTGCCGGCGGTGGCCGTGGCCGCCAATTTACTGACCAACGGGCGCTTTGAGAGCTTTCAAAGCTATAACGGCGAAGATTGGCGGGGTTATCCCGAAAAGATCGGGCAGGGGTGGAGCGTCGAGGTCTTCGATGAAGATGGACTCCATTTTATGGACAGCGACACCTTCGGCAAATTTTTAAGCGCCACATACGGCGTGCCTTATCTCAACTACAAATTAGAAGGTAATTATGCCCAGGCGTTTGCTTCACGCCGGGCCTTTGATTATGTGCTTTATCAAACGGTCAACACCACCAGTGGTCAAGATTATGCGGCCGGCGGAAAAGTTGTTACCTTCTATAAAGGTTCAGGGCCTGAGATCAACCATACAAAAGTGTTCAAACGTATCGGCATTGATCCTACCGGCGGCACCGATGCCGGCAGCACCGATATTATGTGGACAGATTGGGATGGCACCGACAATGCCTGGACTGGCCCGGCGCTGGCTTACACGGCGTCCGGCAGCCAGGCTACGCTTTTTATTCAGGTTAAAAATACCGAACCGGATGTCGGCGCGGCTTATTTGAATACGGGCTATATCGACAACTTCAAATTTGAGCCGGCTCCGGTGGCTACGCTGAATCTACCGACGCAAGGTAGTCCCGGTTCGGTTAATGTGAGTTGGAGCGTGTCTATCCCCGATACCAGCTTTTGGAGTTTATGGGGCTACGATGTTCAGTACAAAGTAAACTCCTCCAGTACGTGGCAGACTATTCAAGAGCATGATGATGGCGATGATACCAGTTACACCTTAAATGCCACAGCCGGTAAAATTTATACGTTTCGAGTTCGCCCCTGGCAGCAGCACGGCACCGGTGACGCCGCTACTGCGGCCATGCCCGGTGTCTGGCAGGAAAAAAGTATTACCATTGGCGATGCCATCACCGGACGGGTGATAAATCATGCCGGTTTGGGATTGAGCGGGGTTACGGTTGCAATTGACAGTCCATCGACGTCAACCACGAGCGATACAGACAGTACGTATGCGCTCGCGACCGGCGGCGGCGGCAATTTCGATATTGTGGCCAGCAGTTTTAACGGTCTGATTGCTCCCCCCACAACTACCGTCAACGTACCGGCCGGAGGTATCGCTGAACTTGATTTGATGCTGCGCCCGACCGGGTCGGCACAAGGGATTACCAACAACGATTTCGAAACCGATTTGAGCGGCTGGGACTCCAGCGGCTCGGCTTCGGCAGCGGCAGCCGATTGGCATACCGGTCAGGGTAGCTTGCTGATTTCCAACAGCGCCTCGATCTCGCAATCGAACAGTATTGCCGATATGGATCGTCCGCTGCTCTCGTTTTGGTATAAGAGTGATGCATCGTTCACCGTTGAGTTTTTAGATGGTTCGGGTGTGGTCAAATCGAAGACATTGAGTTCGGTATCGGAGTGGACGTACGCGTCATTGGACTCAGGATTGGGCGAAGATTACTCCGGCCAAGTCGGGGCTCAATTTAGCTACTCGGGTGGAGCCGCCAACATTTATATTGATGAAGTTAGTATTGGTGAGGGGCCGCTGCGAACGTATTTGCCAGTTGTTTTTCAAGAGTGAGCTAGCCAAAACCAAAAACCGATAGCATATGATACATGACAATCCCAACGCTCGTGGCTAAATTAAGGCTGCGGACGTTGGGATTTTTCATTGGAATTGTCGCGCATGAATCGGGATTGGCTTTGAGCAACCACTCGGGCAATCCGGCGGTTTCTTTGCCAAAGAGAAAGCTCGTATAAAATACACTATGTTTTTTCTTTTGAGCTTTCCTCATCGGGTGTACCGACAAAGACCGAAGGCCAACTTTTGGAACAGTCAAGTTTTGAGGACAAAACGACCCAACAGCCTTGCTTCGCTGTTGCTTGACCCATAAATATCAGTCTGCCATCCCAAAGTTAAATCGAGACAGCATCTCATACATCACAATACCCACGCTTGTAGCTAGGTTAAGGCTACGCACGCGTGGGTTTTTCATAGGAATGGTAAAGCAGGCTTCAGGATGTGCCTGAAGCAGCCACTCCGGTAAGCCGCCGTCCTCTCTGCCAAAGAGAAAACTGTCACCAACTTGGGGCTGAATGTGAGTATAGGGCCGCTTCACTTTGGTGGTCAGTAGGTAGGTATGGTTCATCTCAAGCTGCTGATAATAGGCAGCTTTATCAGGATCGTGTTTTATTCGAACAAATTCCCAGTAGTCTAACCCGGCCCGTTTTAAGTACCGGTTGTGCAGGGAAAAACCTGGTTCACCGACGATGAGCAACTGCATGTCAGTAGCCGCGCACAGGCGTGCAATATTGCCGGTATTCTGTGGGATCTGAGGCTCGACCAAGACAATGTTGAACATGAAACACATCAATAGTGATACAGAAACAGACTACTTCGTGAGCGTTACTATACGCCCCCCACAACAACGGCGCAAACCTGTACCGTTCACGGAGATATGAATATCACTCAATCCCCAACTCTTTATCGGGCAATGACACCCACTCATCTTGACCCATTCCGTTTTGGTTTGGTGCGTCGCGTCGAAAAACACAACTTCACCCTATTGGGGAGGTACAATGGGGCGGTATGGAGCGATTGACCACGTCTGGCCAGGTTGATGAGGTAGTAGTGAGATTTACTGGCGAAAAGAAAAAACTATGAGATCCAAAGAAGCCAAACGAATTCCTGAAAGAATAATTCAGCTTCATGGGTCGTAAATTCGTACATACAGGCTCTTCGACCCGCAACTTTGTGATCAGCTTTGGACTTTCTGCCGTTGCGTGCGCT
This sequence comes from Anaerolineae bacterium, assembly GCA_020433835.1. Next base: position 6,167 of record JAGRBY010000016.1, read on the forward strand.
TTTAGTTCGAGTTTGAGATAGGGAAGACAATAGCGTCTTTCCTATTTTTTGTGGTCGATTTTCACACCAATACGAAAAAAGACACTCCAAGAGACATCTCTACAGACGGTCTCACAGACATTTGTCATCTAAGATGGGAACTGTACATCAGCCTCAAAAATGAGAATTGCCGATGGATGTATTTGAAATGGCCATACAATCCTTCGTTATAAAAATTTGGCTGGAAGAAACCGTTAGTGAAACCGGTCAGACTTTGTGGCGAGGTCATATTACCCACATTCCGAGCAAACAACGCATATATATTGATCAGTTGAGCGAAATCATCCATTTTATTATTCCTTACTTAGAACAAATGGGCATCAACATAGACCCTGAGTGTTCTTAAAGGAGAAGTTATGTCAAACATAATTCAAGCAACCCGCCCTGAAGTAAGCAGAACTTTCCCTATTCCGGGCTTTCGGATTCGGACCGATGTTAGTCCGGCCTGGGCTGAGGTGGTGGTGGCGACAGCGCCCGACCTACTGTTTGACCCTGCTGCTCGAGAGCGTCGCACTCGGCACAACTTTTACTCCAGCCGCAGCGAACAACTTCTCCGCATCGAACGGGGAGAAGTTGTTTATCTTCTTCCACCGGGTATAATGAACCGTTTTGCCGGACAGCCACGCTTATATTATGCCGTAGCTGTATACCGGCAGCCTAACCTACAAGACCCGCAGGTAACCCGCCTACCGCCACAAGCTGTCCCCTACATTAACATCTCCAGCAGTTTTCGAGGCGAACCCCTGGGAATTTTAGGCGTGCCTAATCCCCGTGGCGGGCTGACCGGCAACGGTTATGCCAACGGCGATCACAGCAGCCTAGAGTGGGGAGGCGATACCGCTTTGCCTGGGGAAATGGTTTCCGTGGCTGCGCCGGGCAGCACATCTGCTCGCAACGGGGGCAACGGGCTGACAGCCCGTAACGGTACTAATAACGGCAACAACGGCGGCAACGACGTGGTCGCCCGCAATGGTAACGGTGTGGCCGCTCGTAATGGTGGCAATGGTAGTGGTAATGGCGCGACAACTGCCGAACAAGCCGGTCTGGCCTTTAACTATGATGATGGCTTTGACCCGTCGCTATGGAGCCAACCGCAAGCTTACATGCTCCGTTCTTATGCCCAAAGCACACCGGTAGCTCGTTCGCTGGCTATTGTACGACCCAATTACATGCCAACAAACCCGCGCGAAGCCATCAACACCATGCGCGATTTTGTTGAGCGTTACGACCGCTGGCGGGCCGGTGTGACGAATACTCGCATCTTTCCCCATTCGGCCATTTGCCAGCTACGAATGGCTTTTTCCGATGGGAACTATATTGGTACCGGCTTCTACATTGGCCCGGATCGAATTCTAACCTGTGCTCATAACGTTAAAGACGTATCCACCAATAGTGAAGCCTCATCGATTCGGATTACCCCTGGGAAAAACGGCACCGCCGCGCCGTTTGGCTCTTTCACCGTTCGGCGCAGTGACTGGGAGGTACACCCACGTTATGATGGTACGTTTAATTTCGACCTAGCCGTTATCAAGGTTACAACTCCACCGCCAAACGGTCTCTATTTTGACACCCTGGAAGATCTAACCCAGTCGATTCGGGAGCCGATCATTGTATGCGGTTATGCCGCCGAGCAAGGAGATGAAAATAAGCAAAATCTGGATGGGGATACCATCCGCGGTGTAAGCGATAGTCTGGAACTCATTCAGTACAATCTGCAAACTGAGCCCGGCAACAGTGGCTCGCCGGTCTTTTACATCACCGGCGTTGAGGACCCGGTGCAACAGATGTCAATCCCTGTCTTTTCGGTGATTGGAGTACATATTTCTGGTTTTGACGAATCCCTGAATCAGGCTTGCCGCCTCAGTCAAGCTAAGATCAACTGGATTCGCTCAGTGGGTCGAAGTTCTTCCAGTGCTCAGGCTCTAAGTGGAAGCTATACGCCACGCCAACGCTACCCGGGAAATGACCAACTGCGACGTAACAGTCACGGGAATGGGACTAACCAGCCCCACGACATGGCTATGCCTGCTGCTTTCTCTGCTGATGATATCCCTTTGGATCCCGGCACGGGCGGAATGAGTATTGCTGAGAATATGTTGGCTAGGGGCGATATTATCCTATCTACTACCAGCGCCCCTGTCTCAAGGGCCATCCGTAGCTTTACCGACGGCCCCGTCAGTCACGCCCTGGTTTATATCGGTGATGGTTTAGTAGTAGAGGCCATCGGCGAAGGCGTGGTCAATCGATCGTTGAGTGATGCCATCGGTGACGCGACGGTAGCTGTAGCCTTCCGGCATCCACAATTGACCGATGAGTTGGCCTGGCGAATGCGAGATTGGCTAGGTGAGCAATTGGGTCGTGCCTACGATTACTGGGGGATTTTTCAGCAAGCACGTTTCCGGATCAACAGCAGTGTTTGTAATACACTCAGTGGGCCAGCACGCGAGCGCTGCCGTAACTTTATGGGGCGAGTCTATCTTGGAACCCGTGAAAATGATCGCTTCTTCTGCTCTGAGTTAGTCCTGGCCGCTTACCGAGAAGTGGGCCTACCACTTACAGAGACACCACCGCATTGGGCCAGTCCTAGTGATATTGCCAATCTACGTTTGTCTCACATCCTCGATTATGTAGGTCATTTGAAGGCACCGCCTTTGGGTGCTACACAGGCGATGAGGCACTGGGCCAATGCAGTGCACAGAACACGCGCTTTTGCCGGCGAGTCATTTGATGTCAATTGGAACGATGTTCAACTCGTGCCCCAGTTGACGGGTATGTCCTGCTGGGCAGCCGCAGCTGCGATGGTGGTCGGCTGGCGTGACCGCATTTCAATTGACCCTGGCGAAGTGGCACGCGGCGCCGGCCACTGGGCCGAGTACGCGACCGGCCTCGACCCCGCGGACGTGACTTCGCTGGCCAATGCCTGGCACCTAACTATAGAACCACCCCAATCTTACACTATTGAGGGCCTCCGAAATCTGATCGAGGCTAACGGCCCCATCTGGGTATGCGAGGCAGTACCCTCCCTGCACGCTGTTGTTGTCACCGGCATCTATGGCGATGGCACAGTCAATGGCACTACAGTTCGTATTCACGACCCCTGGCCGGTCGGTCAAGGAACCATCTATACCCGCCCCTTCCGCCAGTTTGTCCAAGACTATGAAGCCGCTGCCACCAACTCCAATCGTGTCAATATTCAAATTCTGCACGCCGGACTCCCATGGTCCGGCAGCATGGCCCAGAGCCACTGGACCAATGGACACAGGCCAAACAACGGTCGCCCGGCAGCTGTCCGTCAGTCTATTTACGGCCATGGATTAGCACTCTCATCATTTGGCGGTGAGGCAGTAGAGCTGATGCGGCAGGAGTTTGTCGCCAACGCGCAGCAAGGCTCGCCGCGCTCCTGTATTGTCATTGCCAACGCCGGCCTGCGCCAATTGTACGGCAGTATGCTACAAAACGCAGACGGATCCAATAAACAGTTAGGCCCAACTATCCAGGGCACTATGGGAGCACTGCAGCGCTACGGTCTGGCCGACAGCCCCCAAGAATTTGAATTTAACAACGCCTCCGGTTCATTGACGCGCGGTGTAGTGCGGCCGCATGCCCTGCGCCGGTCGGTTGAACAATGGCTTTTAGATCAGGCTGAGTCTAACCAGATGTCGGCTTGGTACGTATTTGGACTGTCCATTATGGATGGCTATCACAGCGTCGTCTTGGTACTGCAATTTAGCGGTATGAACAATCCTGACACCCGCCTATATTGGTTAGATCAAATTTACAGCGGCTGGGATGATGTTACCGGCACCTTGGATAACCGCATAACTCGCCTAACGCAAGGCTGGTGGGATCCGCTGCCCCAACAGTACAAAGCTCGGACCCGAGTTACTGTCTGGCCACTACAGATCCCGATCGCAACCAGCAGCGGGCTGGCTGCAAACAGCTACGACGACATCGAGGGCGATGAGAAAGAGCCGGTAAGTGTAGCCCACGCCTTCGACCGCAGAGCCAGCGATATCCAAGCCTGCCGTGACACCTGCACCGATGACTTCTGCCCGTCTAACTCGGCGACTACCGCTGGCACCGAACACTTTACCCTGGAGGAGTTTCGCTGTCGTGATGGAACTGCCGTTCCCGAAAAGTTTCGGGGCAACGTGCAACGGGTGATGGAAAACCTGGAGATCTTGAGGGCAGAATTAGGCAACAGCCCCATCACTATCACCTCCGGCTACCGAACCTGCTCCTACAACTGCACTCTTAGTGGATCGGCGTCGCAGAGCCGCCACCTGTGCGGCCAGGCCGCCGATATCCAGGTGGCCGGGTATACTCCAGAACAGGTATACTGCACCATTGAACGGTTGATCCGCGATGGGCGGATGCATAATGGCGGTATGGGTCTCTACCCTAACTTTGTTCATTACGATGTCCGGGCTGATCCCATCCGCTGGCCCCGAGAACGGATCAGAAACGTCAGGTGTGACTCATGACGATGCTACGTTACACCCATCATTTAGTCCAGCCCACCCTAGCGGACGACGTACCAACCCCGCCCAGTCCTACCGGCCAGTATCCCGATCCTGTCTGGGCTAAGGTCGATTATAGCAGTCTGGCGCAAGCCGCCAGTGGCGAGGTCGAACAGACGCCAATCAGCGTGCCGGCCGCGCCGCCGATCGAGTTGGATAATCAAGAAATCTACCAGATCATCCGGGCCGTAGCCAACGGAATTTCCGGGGAAGCTGTTTATGAGTATGTCGACGCCGGTACTGCGGCCACAGATGGTCTTCGAGTAGGACTGACAGGCTTCCGACAAGCTAATGGCGAACTGGGTCAACTGCTCAAAATTATGCAACGCCGCGACCCGTCGCTGTTGGCAGTGATTATGGGCCAGGACATCGAGACGCTGCTGCAAGTGACCAACGCCGGCAACCAGGAGGCGCGGCTACAGCCGGTTGGCGGCCAGCCGCTGTGGCATCAGAGCTGGCAGGACAAGTTCAGGCAAGCCGGTCAACAGCCCATTTTTCAAGCAGCTCAAAACGAAGCGGCTATTGAGCTTCAGTTCCGGCCCTTGTTGGAACTAGCCCGCTCTTTAGATCTGCGCACCGATCGTGGCCTGGCCGTGCTCTACGACCGCGCTATAGCACTGGGGGAGCAAGCCGGGGTTCTTTGGCTGCAACAGCGCCTACCCTCGGCCAACGGGGCTTCAGAAAGGACGCGTTTACAAGCGCTATTAACAGGCGCCACCCCTGTAACTCAAACCCGGCTAGAGAACATTCTAAACAGCTCGCTGCTGGACGATACGACTTATATACTCTAAAAAGGTCTGTCAATGAGACAGGACGCACTCGAAGTTAAAGCGGCCCAGCAAGTCGCCGCTCAAACCGCACATATACTGGCCCAGGCTCCTTCCTACCAGCAGCTTGATCCGACTCGGCGTGCGACTATGCAGCAGGATTTGCAAAGAATCCAGCAAGCCTTGGCCGCCGATCCGCTCAAGCTGGCTAAGTCCGGCAGCGATCCCTATGCGCTGTCGCTGGCCAGCCCGGCCGAACTAACTCGGCTCCGGATGCAAGCTACACAGCGGAGTCAACAACCCCAACCGAACGGGGCAGCAGAAGACGACCAGCAGTCGCGGAAGCCGCGTGCCGCTGCTACCGAAACGCTGGCCGCTCGAACCGGAGCACTGGTTGACGAAATCGACTTTCCCGGCTTTGTAGCCTCCCTGATTCACGGGGCGTTTGATGCTATAGTTGACGCCTCGATCCGCCAGATGGAGGCCTACGCCGACCTAGTCAGCGCCGTGGCGAAAGATGTCGACCGCTTCACCAGCGACAATGTCACCACTAACCAGGTTCGTGATTGGCTGGTAGAACGGTTCCCATCTGACATAAGGTTAGACCTGTCAGGCAGCCAACCCCAGCTCCGGGCCAAACCATCCGCAGAGGGAGATGCCCGCAGCCCAGCCTGGTTGGAAGATTATGGTCTGGCCGGCGAAGAGCTGTCGGACGAACTGCTTGAAGATCAATTGATTCCGCTGGCGCGGCGACGCATCGGCGAGCAGAGGTTGCAAACCTTGGCCACGATGGTCTTGTTGGGTATGAACCGGATCGTGATTCAAGATGGAACCATCAGCGCCAAAGTGAGATTTCGGGCCGCGGCGCGAGATCGGGCGCAGGTAGATTACGCCCAAAGTTCCGATCCAGGTGGGGTAGGCGGCAGTTGGGGCAGTCGCGGCAATTATAACCAAGCTTCAATGATGGTCTCCACGGTCGGGGCCAATGTCCAGGCGGATACTGAGTTGAAGGCCGAGCTTTTTGGCGAAGTCAAAATAAACTTCGCCAGCGAAACCCTGCCGCTGGAAAATTTCGCCGACGCAGCTCAAATGTTACTGGTACAGCGGCACGCCCGCCAGCCGGCCCTGCCGCTGGTCCAACAACCGCCGGCTCAGCCTCAGTTGCCACCAGCCCAACAGCTACCGCCAGCCGCGCCGCCTGCGCCAGAAAGCTAATATATAGAACGAAAAGTTCGCAGTGATGAAGTGAAAAGCTCAAGCCTTTACTACGAACTATAAGGGTTACTTACACCTTCGAGTATGAAACGATGAAACGAGAATTTTGGGAAACAGTCACCGAACTATTAGAAGCGCTGGCCGCACCGCAGGTCTCAGAATTGGACTTGCGCATTACTGAAATGAAGGTGGATTTGCCGGTGGAACTGGTAGTGGTCCAAACCGAGGTTGGCTTTCGACTGCTGATCGACGCACCCCACTATCGTTGGGCAGCCGGTCTACGGCCTGAACCAGGCCGGCTGCGGCTGGCCTTACGCCAAATAAATAGTGATGAAGCAACCTGGTTGGAGCAGTATAGCCACTGAACTCGGAGAGATAAAAGAATGCCGGATTATGAGGAAGGTTTGCCCATAGAAGAATTCATCCAGGCTTTATCCAGCCAACTCGATCGGGCGCAAGCAGCGCTGGCCGTTAAAGCCAGGTTTGGGCTGCCGCTGACTTTTGCCGTAAAAGATATTTCAATTGATTTGCGCGCCCATGTCAGCTTGAAAGAAAGCCAGGTCCTGGTAACCCCGACTGGGCCTAACGATCCAGGGGGGAGCATCATTCATCTATCACTAACCTCCATTACCCGACCTATGATCCAGGAAAACACGCTGGACATCGAACCGAATGAGCCACCACTGCAAGAGGTATTGGGCGAAGAAATTAGCGATGAAGAACGACGGCGGCTGGAGTGGGCCGGGATTCGCACTGTTTCACAGCTACGTGAACTGGAACGCCAGAGCGGCGAGAATGTGGTCGAGCAGGTCGCTCAGATTCCGGCAATGCGCTTACGAGCGGCCTTGATTCGCGCCTCGCAGCCCCGTATCAATCAGGTTCAGCGCAGCGGTGAGCAACTACGCATCGCGGGACGCAATCTACGACGCGATGGCCAGCAACCCCAGGTGCGCATCGGAGGCAACCTGGTTCGGATTTTGAGCGCCGACGAGCGAGAGATTGTGGTCGAACCACCTCAGATTTTGAGCGGTACACTGGCCATTGAAACAGGGCCGGGGTTGTTAGTCGAAACAGATTTGGATGAATCGGCAGTCTCTAACGGTCGCCCGAGTCAGGTGCAAGAGCCAGAAGTATGAACCAACAGCAATTAACCACACCTTGGGCCGCGCGAACCAATCTCTACAGCGCCCCAGGTAGTTTAATCTTAAAGATGACCCTTGGTGAAGCCCCTGAAGCCATACCCAGCGCCGCCGACGTGCGGGCCGGTGTACTTCCCCCTGCTGACCGCACCAGGGTGGGGTCGGTAGACCGAGTGATGGCCCACTTTAGCCCACGCATCCACATAGCGCGCGTTCATGCTGCAGCAGCTAATTTGGGCCATTGGGGACGCCAGCACCGGGCCTTCAACGATCTAGAGGAAATTCTGGGGCTGTCACGCACCTTTCGAGTGGAAGCCGAGCGCCAGTGCTGCGTCGACGAGATGATTGACGCCTTACGCCAGGTGGCTGTAGTGGAACAGGCCTACCCTCATTACCTGTCTACGCTGCCATTTAGCCTGACTTCGCCCGTCCGCCCCGTTCTATTTGCGGCTTCGCCCGATGCCGCCCAAGTTCTACTCATGAACGACGGCTGGGCCTCCCGGCAGCAGGTGCATGCCCCTGAGGCACTGGCTTACGAAAGCGGCGATCCGGCGGTGATTGTAGGCGTGGTCGATACCGGTGTGGTGCAAGATCACCCCGACCTGCGGGTTCGGCTGCGGCGCGGCGTTGACACCGTTCAGTTGCTAACGGCCCAACTGGCTCAGGGCATCGAACTGGTTGGGGATTTGGGTGGGGTAGACCTTGACCCGGAAGACAATGTGGGCCACGGCACGGCCTGCGCCGGTATTATCGCGGCTCAAGGACAACACTTACCGCCCGGCCTGGCCGGCGACTGCCAACTTTTACCGGTACGGGTGCTGGGCGCGGCACGTTTTCCCGGTAAACAGGAGTTAGCCGGCGTCGGCGCTCTGGCCGATATTGATCAGGGTGTAAAAATGGCAGTAGATTTAGGGGCCAAAGTTATCAATATGAGTTTTGGCACTCCCGAAACAGCACTGGATACCCACGATCCGCTGCCGCATAGTGATGTGGTGCGCTACGGTCTGGCCAAAGGCTGTATTATGATCGCGGCCAGCGGCAATTCAGGTCGGATAGAACGATACGCACCCGCCTCGCTAGAAAACGTTATTGCGGTCGGAGCGGTGGATCAAGATGACCGCCCAGCATCATTCAGTACAGGAGGTGACCATGTGGACATAGCAGCGCCTGGCGTTCGGGTACTCAGCACGGGCTTAACAGATGGCTATCAACTTGTAACCGGCACCAGTTTTGCCGCGCCGTTCGTGGCGGCTGCAGCCGGCTTGCTGGTGAGCCGAGCGGCTCGACGCGCCTATCCGCTGGACAGCACCGCAGTGCGTCGGATCTTGCGGGCTTCAGCCGATCCCTGGTCGGACAACCGGGTGGTTGGGCAAGGGGCAGGAATTCTCAACGTGTATGCCGCTCTAAAAACATTGGATCGCGAGATCGATCACGGGCAGGCATATGGCCTGAATGGCTCAGGTATTTAGACCAATGATTACAAATGGAGGCATCTGATGGATGAAACAAAAGGACGTCAAATAAGGTTGTTACATCGATTTCCCGAGATTGATGAAATCTTTATCACAGCGTTAGTGGAGCAAGACTTTAACCTCGGGGATTTGCTTGACAACCCCGACCGCGTTCTCGAAAGTCTCAAACAAGCAGGTATAGAACTCTCTGAGGGAGCCTTTAAGCAGTTGCAGAAAAACGCGTACTGGCTCCTCGAAAGATTAGAAGATTTGTTAGAGATTGATGGCATCGGCGACTCGACAGCTGAAGCGTTGCTGAAACACGATATTACGCTTGAGATACTGGCAGACATGACAGTTGATGATATTAAGGCCTTGTTAAGTGAGGAAGGACTGAGATATCAAAAACCACGTGAAGCACCGGACTGGCCGATCCAGGCCCGTCAAATACTTGAACGGAAACAAGATGGGCCAGAACCAGGCGAAGGAACAGACGGTGTGTCGGACAGGATTGCAGAGTTACGAAGGCAAATCCAGATTCTTAAGGACGAGCCTGAGCTAAAAAACCTGGCTAAGGACCTTCGTGAGCTTCTAGACGAATTGGATTTGCCCGAGGCAGTCGCTGAATTCTCTGGAGCCGTGCGTGCAGCAGGTAGGATAGGCAGGGGTACGATCGGGCAACTTCCAGGTCTACCACCTGATGCAGCCAGTCAATTAGTACGAGATATTCAGGCTGGTGATCTACAGGCTCATCAACAGTCTGTTGATCGCGCCCATCTCCTGGTGAAACTGAAAAGGGATCGGGATAATGACTTGGAACCAATCCTGCAACAAGAATTGATTGCGGCCAAGGTTATCTTAAGCTATCAGGAACCAAAGTTGGTGATTGATCCACTCTTCAAGGCTGTACAGCTCTACCTGCACCATAATAACATAGATGTTCCTGATCATGTCGATGGCAGATTTCCTGTGATAGGGAATCCCAAACCGGTAAACAACGAGAACTTGCTGACCCTCATTGCCATGTATGGGATCATGCGCCGCGACAACCATACGAAACCCTACCCCGGCGAGTCATACCCCAATGCTTTAGCCCTGGCGTGCTACTTTCGCGACGCCCATTTTGAGGACCCAACCAACCAGACTTACGCCGAGGTTTACACTGCACTGAGGGCTGCCGGATTTAATTACGACCTTGCCTGCAACAGCTACCAGGATCGCCCCTTGAGCCGTAACTTCAGCAAGGCTCTGGCACTGGCTCAAGCCGAATATAGTCGCAACCGTCCCTTATACGACGAGGTATTCAATATCCTTAAAAAAGAAGATACTGCAAACGCTATTGAGGCAGCAAAGTGGACACGTGTCAGCAACATCCTTGCGACTCAGGGCATTCATCATAAAGACCCACTACTCCCGTTGCGTGCCCGGGAAGCGTTAGCCGGCACGATCAGCGCAGACGATGGTGCTTTTCCTTCTGGTATCGCTATTGACCTACCCGACCTTGAAGCACAAGCGGAAGTGGAAATCATAGAGGACAACTTACACGCAATGCAGGCAATCTACTTCGCCGCTATGCTGGAAGAAGCCAATGTCTTCCAAGTGCGTGACGCTCTAATGAATAACTTCCGGGCTGGCTTGCTACCCTTTGGTCGAGGCCCAGCTGGAGATTTGTTGTATCGTATGATCAAGGAAACCCCCAACCGCCTATCTGAATATGATCGGCTCAACCTGGGAGCCCGAACGCTTGGCTTCCCTGGGGGAGATCCCCATAACAGGGCCAACGGTGATTTCCAGATATTGTGGCTACGCTTTGTTTCGGCCGTCTCTAGTTTTGCCCGGCAGCTCTCGGTCGATTACCTGTTGAGAGCCGATATTCCGATGCGAGTCCGGCAGGAGCAGGTGAAAAAGACCGGCCGCGACCTGGCCGCCAATCTGTCCCTGTATGCTTACGGCGTTACCTACTTTGCCGCCACCGAGCTACAAACCCAAGTCAATGAGATAATCGATCTGCTGTCCGACGATGAAGTTAAGTCGGCCTATGGCGCCCGAGATATGTGGGGAGTAGTAGAGCAGGTTTCCGCACTCGAGTTGGGCGGCGCTCGCGACACTATCCGCTATCGTACTATGGCCAGTGCTGGCGCTATTATAATCCGCTGGCTTGCTAATCACGCCAAGAGTCTGGCTGACGTCGGTAATGGTAATGTACTTGATGTAAATGAAATCCAACATCCACGCGTGCGCCCCCAGGGCAGTAAAGCGACTGTGGATCCATTCGACTCAGATCTGGTCAATGCCTGTGAACGTTGGTTGGCGGTGACGGGCACGCCCGACCAGCAAGTGGAGAACTATGCCGTGCCGGTCGAAGGGCCAATATTGACTTCTCAGCCAGTGCGCATCCCATCCATAGCCCGCGATATGCTCGAATCGGTGGGGGTGAACGGCTTTGGAGTTTAACGAGGTGACGAATGGCTGACAAACCACTCTCTTACGCAATCAAGCAACGGGTCCACCGGGCAGCGCAGCAGTTGGGAACCAGCGACCCGGTGCCGTATGTAGGCCGCTTAATCGACCGCAGCTTTATGCTGCCGGCAGGTCACCCGCAGTACGGCCAAAATAATCTCACACCGGGGGCGGCGCCCTTTGAACCGAGCTTTTCAGAGCGAGAGCCGCACACCCTGCGCTTTACCGTGGAGCCAGCTGGCCCAGCAGCCGATCCGCTACAGCGGCGCGATGACGCCACCCGCGAAATGCGCCGGCTGGTCGATGATGTGTTTGGTCACGAAGCCCTGCACTGGTTCGACCGGAGCAGCGAACAATGGCGTTCCCTGTTCTCGCACCCATGCCTCTATTATGGGGCCTGGTTTGGCACGGCCTATGATCGGGACGGGCTCCACTCCAGCAAAGTTTACTACGAGTTGGAGCCGGGCGACCTGAGCGCCTTACCGCCGGATCTAGGGCGGCTAGCGCAGACGGCACTTAGCACGCTACCAGGGCTGATCCCAGTTTTCACGACCATTGCCGCCTACCGCCATCGGGGCCAGCAGCGCGTTACGTTTCTCCATCCTGCGCCCTTGAGACTGACCGAGCTAAATCCGCTGCTGCAAGAATTGGGGCTAGGCCACCAACTACCCAGCATTATGCAGATTGTGGGCCTAACTTTGGGCGGGCGATTCACTCTGCCCCCGCAGTCGATTTTACTGGGGCTTGCTGGTTCGCTCCAGAATCCGGAACTAAAATTGGAAGTTCTGTTGGGGATGATAGATGACGTTCCCGTTGAGTTTCCCGAACTGCTGCGGCTGGGCCTGGCCGAGCGTCCCCAACAACTCCGCGCTATGGAGCGCTGGTACGAGGCTTTTACGCCGGATAATGGCGACTGGCCCGGTAACCTATCCGTGCTCAGTGTACGGGTCACGCAGAAAATGCCGGCCCGGGTCTCGGTTTATTTACGCCCCATCGAGTTTGAACTAAACCCGGAGTTAACCCAGCCCATACCAGCTGGTTAGGAGGGACGGATGAATAACGGATCAGGAAACCGTGCGGCTCGTGCCCCAGCACCGGCCAGCCCGGAAACACTCAACATTACTCGCAAAAAGATCAAAGATCTGCTGCTGCAAAGCGACGCTTTCCGGGCCTTGCCGGCAAGCCAGCAGCAAGATATTGCCAAACATACGGTCGAAATCGCCTCCTACCTGGCCGAACCGGAAGGGTTTCAGGCTAATCAGCTGCCCAAGCCCTCGGCTACCGTGCCCCCAGACCCCTACGCGGTGGGCCTGGCCGACAATCGGCGGGGACGCGACGGGCGCGAGAGCGGTCAATTCGAAGCGCAGGCCGCCCGCGAGGGTGCTCGCGTAGCCGGGTTATTACTACAGCAAGTGAATTTCCCTGATTTTGTAGCGGGTTTAATTGATGGTGTGTTTCATAGTATTGTCCAAAGCAGCATTCAACAAATGGAAGCCTATGGACGGCTAGTGGCTGATGTGGCCAAAACCCTTAACCAGTTCCGTGACGAAAATGTCAGCGCAAACCAGGGCCGAGACCATCTGGTAGATACTTTCCCCGACTTCTTCGAGATCGACACGGGTGAGAGTTTCTTTGGTGAAGGCGGCGGTCCTCGAGTGCGTCTGCGCGAAGGAGCCGATGAGGACGAGGCCCTACGCCGCGTAAACGAATTGCCTATCGAAGGCGAGCCAATCTCGAGCCTCGATGACGAAACCATTGAAGAAAAATTGGTCCCGGCAGCGCGCATGCAGTTGGCCACTAGTCGCCAGCAGCTTTTGGCAACGATGGTTCTGATGGGCATTAACCGCATCATTGTAACTGATGGACGCATTTCGGCCAAAGTACTATACGAATTCCAGGCGCGCGATAATCTCCGTTGGCAAAAGAGCGCCACCCAGTTCGATTACGATCCCGAACTGCGCAGCTACACCGGCTCCGGAGAGTACGAAAGCGAGAGCGAAGGTGGCGAACGCAGTTACTCGCGAGACAAGGAAGGCAAGACTGATTACCAGCGCCGCGATGCCAGTTACTATTCCAAGGGCAACTATAAGTACAGCAACCAGCCCGTACTAAATGCCGTCACGGCCTACCAAGAAACCGGCGACGCAGCGCTGCAAGCCCGAGCCAGTCTGGCCGGCGAAGTTCGCGTCAACTTTAAGAGTGAGACCTTCCCGTTGGAACGTATGGCCGACTCGTTCCAAATTGGGCAAATCCAAGATGCGGCTCAACCTTCAGCAAGACGACCCGGACGCGGCGCAGCAGCAGTTAACGGCAGCAGCGGAACTAGCCCGGCCGCCCAACCCAGTCCCGCCGCTGCGACTCCAAACGCCGGTTAGACGCAATTCTATGGAAGGATAAACGAGCTATGACTGAAGCCAACAACGGGCCGCCCAACTGGCTGGATAACGAAACTCTGGGTGCAGTGCGTCCGGCGGTGCGTGATGTCCTGATGGCTTCACCAGCCTTTAGCAAACTGACGCCAGAAGAACAGCGCGAATTGGCGCAGACCATGGTCAAGGTATCGGCCTATATGGCCAACCCGGATGGGGTTGTTACCGAGACCGAGCCTGAAACCAAAGAGCCACCTCCACTCGCTAGCGCGCAAGCCAATGCAACCGAACAGTTACGAAGTCGCTTGGCGCAAGATCCCGGCTTTGCCGGCCAGGATTTTGAAGGTGGGGCCATTCGACAGGGAACCGACCAATTTAGAAGACTGGTGCAAGCCGTTGATTTCCCTCAGTTTGTAGGCGGCCTGATTCGTAACGTCTTTGAGGCCATCGTCGATACCAGCATTGAGCAGATGCGGGCCTACGGCGAGTTGCTGGCTAACGTCGCCAAGAGCGTGGATGACTTTGCCCGCGACAACATTAGCGAAAACAACGCCCGCGACTGGCTGTCGCAGCGCTTCCCCGACCAACTTGGAGTGGGGGTGGATGCTTTTGGCGGCGGCTTTGCCGAAGGCGATGAAACCGCCGCACCGCAGCCTCGCTTAGAGGCGACCGGTGACGACCCGGACAGCGATTTAAACGCCATCTCCGGAGAACTGGGGGTCAATCCCTCGGTCACCGATTTAAGTGACGAAAACGAGGAGCTACGTCTGGTCCTGGCCGCCCGGCTGGCAATTGCCCGCAGCCGCCAGCAGCTTTTAGCTTCGATGGTGATGTTAGGCATCAACCGTATTGTGGTCACCGACGGCCACATTAACGCCAAAGTAGTGTTTGACATGCGGGCGCGGGACGTAGCCGCCCGACACGCACGGGCCTCGATGTACGACCGTGAGGCGCAGCGCACCAAAGCGGGAATGCGAGCCAGTTACAGCAGTTGGTTCTCGCCGGTTTCAGCCAGCGCCTACGCTGAAACTCAAACCGAACATGTCGCTACCGTCAGTTCGGCTGTCGATGATACCTCAGAGTCGCGGGCCGAAGTCAAAGCCCGTTTGAGCGGCGACGTTAGGGTCAATTTTAAGAGCGACTTTTTGCCTATGGACCGCATGGCAACACCGGAGATGATCGCAGCTATTCAGGGCAACGCTCAACCCCAACAACGACCAGTGGAGGGAGCATAGGAGTCAAGCCCATGCAAACCTTAAATCATTTGTCCGTTGATAGCCATTTGTCCGATGACACTCTGAGCCGGCCCCTGGCACTAGCTCATTATTTATTGGCCGGGGCAGAGAGCCTGGCCCGCCAATTTTCTGAATTGGGTGCCATCGACCTGCCGCCAGTAGTCCGACCGGCCGCGGACCAGAACCATATTCAGATCGCGGCCCCTCTCTATCTGGCGGCGGAATTGGAAGCAGCCCAACTGCTGCCAGCAGCAGAAACGCTGGCAGCCCTCTTTGCCAGCGGTGCACTGCGAATTGAGGGCGAAGCCGCCGATCAGTTATACCGATTCTGGCAGGGACGCAGCGAACGCTTCTCACGTCAAGAGCGACAGGCTTTCTTTGCCCGGCTCTTCGGACGTCCCTCAGAAACGCGGCTGGCCGTAAGCGGAAGCCGCAACCGGGACTTTGAAACCCAGTTGGCCGCACTGGCTGAGGCCATTGTTGCCACCCAACCCGACGCAGTCTTTGGCCGTCGACCTGTTTCTGAAGCCGGCCTGACCATTGCTGCCAGCCGGTTGATAAACAACCTAGTCGGCCGCAGCGGCGGCATCGCCACTTTTGCCGCTCGCGATATCTTGAAAGCCATCGAGCAAGCCATCTCGATTTTGAAGCTGCATCCGGTGCAGGCCGCAGTCGGTGCGATTAGCGTTTGGACGGCGGTACAGGCGGTAGCCCGTAGCTATCTAGAAGAAAGCGTCAATGTGACAGCCCACGTGCAGCGCGGCAAAAGCGGTATGCTGATCCTGACCTGGGTTGCGGAGATACTACCGCATCTGGACTCGGTTGCTCCGGGCGGCCATGTGCTGCCACCCAACGATCCTATTTTTAGCGCCGCCGTGGCCTGGCTGCAAGCCACTCTGGAACTGCAAGAAACCGGACCGGTCGGGGACAGCACCCAGGGTCTAACGTTCCCTACCTCAGGTGCGATGGCACCGCGTCGGTAAAGCAACCATCATGATGACCAACAACGGGCAAGACGTTAGTAACCGAACACCACTGCCCGTGGTCCGGCAGACGGTTCGCGACCTGCTGCTGGCCTCGCCGGCCTATCACGAGCTGCCCCCTGAACAACAGCGGGAAATGGCATCGCTAATGGTGCGAGTCTGCGACACCGCAGCCCGGCTGGTGCAGGAAGATATGACCAGCACCGCCGAGGTCCAAGCGCTGCTGGTCCGTGATCAGGCCACGGTTCCGGCCACAGCGGTCAGACCGAAGCAGGAACCGCGCCGAGCTAAGCTGGCTACAGCTCAATCTGCCGGCGAGACTTACAGCGGCGTGGCTGCCGGACAAATTGCAGGCACGACCCGAGCCATTCTCAATGCTGTCTCATTTCCAAGCTTTGTGGCCGATTTGATCAACGGTGTTTTTAAGGCGATGACCAGCAGTAATATGGCTCAGATGCAGAACTATATTGAACTACTCAATAATGTAGCTGCTTCGACCGAAGGCTTTGCCGCCCTCAACTATGGTCCCGACCGTGCCCGCCAATGGTTGGTGGAGCAGTTTCCGAGCGCCTATATGCTGGAAGGCGAGGAGGACAGCGACGACAGTGGGGGCGATGATAGCTGGGGCGACGGCGGATGGGCCAGTGATGAGCCAGACTCAACCAGCGGGCAACGCGTTGTGCTGCGACCGGACTCCCAACGTCCCTCGGATGAGGGGCTGCGGGCAGCACTGGGGCTACCTGATGATGCGCCTATCCCCAGCGGCGACCCCGACACCACTTTAGTACCACTGGTCAGGCAGCGGCTAGCCCGAACGCGGCAGGAAACCCTGGCTACGCTGGTGCGACTAGGGATGCAGCGCATCGTCATCGATGGGGGTCGGATTCACGCCTCAATGCGCTTTCATATTGATACCCGCAGCGCTGCCCAAGCCGATGAAGGTAGCACTTTTGATTTTCGCAACACTATCAACGCCGCGGGCAGCTTTGGATGGGGACCGTGGGGCGCTAGTGCCTCGATGCAAAATACGATCGGCTACGTCTCAACCTCACAGACCCGGACCACCGAAGAGATGAACGTTGATCTGGACTTGAATTCTTCGGTCGAGCTTATTTTCCGAACTGATCAAGTTCCACTCAACCGGCTGGCCAGCGCCGATCAGGCCACCCGCATCCTAGCTACGAGCCGTAACCCGCAAGAAGAAGCCCGCATCGATAGTGCGGAACGGGGCGCCGGGCGCAGCACCCAACGCCAGGCCGACGAGAGTCGCCGCTCCGGGCTGAGCCAGTTAACTAACCCCCGACCTTCCTCGCCCCCTCGCCCCGGCGAAGCCGGTACAGTAAGAGCCGCAAATGAGGCCCGTCGCCGAGCAGCCGAGCCTGAAGGGCGCAGCGACAGCGGTGGACGGGCTGGCGCTGAAGGTACTGAAGGTCATGGTGCCGGCGGCAGTAGCGGGTCTGCTGGTCGTGGTGGTGACACCGCTGCTCACCGTGAGGGTGGCAGGGCTGACAGTCCGGGTGTAGCTACTCCCCCCAGGAGCGAGAGCACGCCTCAGGCACCACCCTCCGGTTAATCGGAGAACTTCAGCCTGAGTTCGGCTGATTCAACTGAGGGGGTCTCAATATGACATACTCAATCTGCTAAATCTGTACTGGGACGTCTTATCACGACGAATAAAAACGCTTGACCTCTTCGATTTCTCGCTGTACTAAGGCCTGAATTTTACCGAGGTTAGAGTGAATGTGCTTGAGCTGCTCAACTAAATTGCCGGACGATTGGAATGAGGTCGGTAAGTTTTGAGTTTTAACAAATTCGGTTTGCACCAGCTCATCACGCCGAATCCTGTTAAACAACTCCTGAGTACTATGGGCCGGGGCTACATCTAATTCCGCCCGCAGAGCCGCGACGCATTGTTCATATTGGCGCATCGCACCATTTCGATCGCCTAGCAAACTATGTAGTCGCATGAGCCGCCGATAGGTACGCTCACGGGCGTAATCCTGTTTTAGAGCACGTCTACCATATTCAATACCATCTTCATAGCGATGATAGACTTCGCAGGCATCCATCAATTTATCTAGCATCAAAAGGAACATATTGTGGCAATGTTCGCGTTCAATAAGGCACCAATTCTGATTCCAACTCTCCAGTAAATCGCCTTGGTAAAGCGTGATAGCTTCTTCCAAAACGTGGATCTGTTCAGTATCGAGAAGGCTGCCACTGATGTTTTGAGTGAATTGATAGGCCTTCTGAAATTCAATAGCATCACACCAGATGTCGGCGTGGATATTAATATGCACCCAATCCGTGTCTACCATTAACGGCTGCTGATCGCCTTTCGGAAAGAAAGAGGTCAGATCACTCTGTAACTGCCACAAAATCTGCCGTAAGTATTTCTGCGCCCTAGCCTCACTACTATCCTCCCACAGCAAGGTCATTAACAGTTGGCGGCGATGGGGTCGCTCTTGATTCAGCAACAAGTATGAAAACAATTCTTTGACTTTTCGTGCTTCAAGGACTGGTACCACCTTTCCATCAAATTTAATGGTAAAATCCCTAAACAGCAAAACACAAATTGACATCACAAAAATCCTCCAAACTGTGTTTATTTGACCCGTGTTACTTCAAACATTTCGTGAGCGTGAGGGTTCCGTGAGTCGAAGCGCAAGATAACGTTTTCATGATAAAGAGCAAATGGTGACAACCAATAGAGGGTGAATAAGAGAAGGCTTAGTCAGTTGTATTATCTACGTGTCTGTAAGATAGTACAGTAAATTCGGTTGCTCAATAATGAGTAATAAGACAGTCTCTTATCCTTATACACCTTCAGGATGGATCGGAGCTAAATCAAATAACTCCCACTTCTATCTCCTTTTCATTACTGATAGTGTCCCGCTTGAGTGTTGGTAAAATATGAGGCAAAGTAACGT
Organism: Anaerolineae bacterium; assembly: GCA_020433835.1. The sequence continues at coordinate 25,275 of JAGRBY010000016.1, forward strand.
CACTAAAGTCAGGAAAGGGGTGACAAATATGGCCGAATTAGCACAAGTAGGTAATTTTTGTCCAAATAAAGAGTGTCCAGATTATGGCAAAGTACAATCAAAGCAAGCCAAGCGAAATATCACGAAGTATGGTAAGACCAAACAAGGCAAACAGCGCTACAAATGTAAGAGTTGTAGCACGACTTTTACCGAAACCAAGGGGACCATTTTCTATCGGCGGCGGACACCAGCCCAGGAAATAATGGAGACCTTGTCCTTAGTTGCGGAAGGTGACCGCATCAGCAGTCTGACACGGGTCAAAGGACACAAAGAAGACACCATCGTGGATTGGCTGAAGGCTGCCGGTAACCATGCTGAAGCGGTCGAAGCCGTTCTGTTAGCCGACTATCACTTGGAGCGGGGTCAAATTGATGGTTTGTGGGCCTATGTGGGCAACAAGGGTGAAAAAAAGCTATGAAGAGACGGCCGAAAGTGGTCAGTTTTGGCGGTCAACGATGATTGATATGGACACGCGCTTGCGGGCGGCACGGGGTATTGCCAAAACGGAAACAGAGGCCTCTGGCCAAGTCTTTGCCACCCTCAAAGAGCGGGGCCATCCCGAGGCCCCACCGCCGACGGTTTCGGATGGTTGGGGCGGTATCCGGGAAGCCATGGTCGACATCTATGGTCAAGTGCCTGACTATTCGGGTTGCGGGCGACCGCCAACCCAGAAACAACCTCAAACGCGCTGGCAATATCTCCAAGTCGTCAAGCAACGCCAGTAAGGGCGGGTGGTCGGCACGGAGTTACGGGTCATCTACGGCGATAAAGAGGAAGTCTTAGCCTTGTTAGGGCAAAGCACCGCCTATATCGAACGCACTCATTTAACCATGCGTCATTTTAATGGTCGCCTCACTCGTAAAACATTAGCCTTCTCCAAAGACTTGACCATGTATAAAGCCGCGGCGACTTGGGAAGACCTAGTTTACAACTTCGCTCGTCCAGTCAAATCCTTGCGACTTGAGCTCTTTGATGACCCCCGTCGCCGCTGGCTGCCCCGAACACCAGCTATGGTTGCTGCTCTGACTGATCATATTTGGACTGTTAAAGAACTGTTGACTGCTTTCCCTGTCCCCACTAATTCCAACACTTAAGCGGAGACTATCTCATTACTGAATGGGAGATAATGATTTGAACTTGACTATTTTCTTGGAAATAACTCCAAAAATCAAGGGACTGTCCAAAATTCAAAAACCGAACCATCAGGGATTCAGAAAGTATCTAACGAGTTGTCCAGATTTGGAAGAAACTATTGTACACTACCTTACGATTTTTCACACAATTCGGCTTGATGTTCCCTAAATTTCCTAATCAGGGTGTCTATATATTGAAGAGAAAGCTGTCGCCAGGTTGGGGCCGAAGGTGGGTGTAAGGTCGTTTGACTTTGGTTGTCAGCAAGTAGGTATGGGCAAAATCGAGTTGGGCATAATAGGCATCGACATCGGGGATGTGTTTGATGCGGGCGAATTCCCAGTAATCCAGTCCGGCCCGACGCAAGTAACGATCGCTCAGCGAGAAGCCCAACTCACCCACAATAATCAGGTCCATATCGGTTGCCGCGCACAACCGGGCGATATTGCCCGTATTTTGGGGAATTTGAGGCTCGATTAAAACGACGTTAAACATGAAATACAGCAATCGTGATTAGGGAAGTATCCTGCTTCTTTAATGTTACTATACGTCAACCGCAACAACGGCGCAAACCTGTCTGTCCACGAAGATGACTTACGCAGTTCATGTCGTTTTTATGCCGAAGGCGAGAATTCCCCACAACGTTCGATTGCAGACAACATTCCGAAGGTCATCAAAAAATGCCACAGCCCCACCGGTTATCGATGGGGCTGTTTTGTAGTGATTGTTATCGATGTTACTTTGAAATACTACCGACCACTTATTTGATGATCACCGGCACGTAAACGACTGATGTACTCGCGGCAACAGGAACGTCGGGTAGACCTTGTTTTTCACTGGGTGCGTTTTCTGCGGGTACAACGGCATCGACCAGCGGCGTTTTACTTGTGATCACCACATCGTGCGGTTCGGAGAGGACCACACTGGTGGCTCCGGCCGCTGTCACCTCAATGGATTGGGCAAATTCGGTGTCGGTGTAGCCGTGGATGACAATTTGTACGGTTACGTCCTGCGCCGCAGTATAGTTGATTTCGTCAACGGTGGTGCCGACGTTGTAGCTACTTGCCACGGGGTTGGTTGAATTGGTGTCCCACAGGTAAATATCCGGGTCGCCGCTGGTTGGGGCAGTGCGTACAGTAATCTGTTCGCCGGCGGCCAGCCGGTAGCGATACAGCCGGATTTGCCCCGCAAGCAGGCTATCGGTTGGAGTTACGTAATTGAGCACAGCCTGTCCCGGCAATTGAGAAATGTTGCCGGCGACATCGGCTGCCCATACCTGAAAATATTTCATACCGGGTGTGGATGACACTTCCCAGTTGTAGGCCGCTGTCTGATAATCAAGCCATTCGGATTGTCGAACCGCGATCCATTGCCGGGCCGAGGGGCTGAATTCATATTCGATGAACAGCACGGCATTCACGCCAGTGCCACTGTCGGTGGCGGTCACGGATAACGTAGCAATGGTTGAATCGGGGGGCAATGTAGCGGTAAAGCTGTCTATTTGCGGCGGGGTTGTATCGGCTACGGCAGGAAGAACGGATATGGTCCGTTCAATAACGTTATTGGTCTCATCATTTTCAGTCACGCTGTTATTTGGGTCAATGATGGCCCGCAGGATATAGTTGCCGGTAGCTGTCGGGCTCCAACTGACAGAGGTTGTGGTATCGTAGCGATTGGGCGGCAGATCGGTGGTACCCGTTCCCAGAGTCAATGTTTTGCCGGTCGGGGTATCCACTTGAAAGCGAACTGCAACATCGGTTAAGGTCTGTTGACCACCTTGATGATACACCACCAACCCTACGTCAATTTGACTGCCGGCCCGCAGGCTGCCGGGGTCTGTCCAGAGTAAACTGCTGTGGCTCAACAGATCATCGTCAGTGGCACTAAAAACGGTGTAAGCATCGGCAAGGGTGTCGACTAAGCCATTATCCGTCACCGAAACATCATACAAGCCGGGAGTTTTTCCGGTCGGCACAATGGCCCACAGGAAGTTTTGGTTAACATACTGTGTGGTTAGGAGACTGGTCCCTAATTTAACCTTTGTGTCTTTACTGAAATTTAACCCAAAAGCGTACAACAGAGAGGGTAGATCGTTGCGGCCTCGCTCTGGGGCAATCACCTGCAAATCGAGCGACGATGAGCCAACAACAAACGCAGCCGGGTAGGTCGCCGTTTGCCCATCCGGGTTGGTGACAATCAGGGTGTAGGTACCAGACGGCAAATTAGACGGTGCCTTCGCCTGAATTTTCCCGCTGTTAACAAAGGTCACATTAGACAGAGGATATGTACCCAGCGAGGCACGAACCGGGTTAATAAAATTGCTGCCAATAACTTCCAGGCTGTTGCCATCGACATTAACCACAGTAATTTGAGGCGGAGCGGAAGGCGTGGGCGTAGGCATGGCGGTACTGGTCGGTGTCGGAGTAGGATGCGATGTGGCAGTGCTAGTCGGCGTCGGGGTCACAGTTGGGAGCGATGTGGCGGTGCCGGTTGGCATCGCGGTAGCCGTTGGCGTGGATGTGGGAGTCGGGGTTGTGTTGCTGTCGCCCACAACCAGAGAGACGGGGATCGTCAGTGGACTTTCGTCGGGATCGTTGCTGGTAATCGTCAGGCTGGCGGAATAATTTCCGTCAGCCAGGCTGCTCGTATCAAAGGTAAGTTCAATTGTGGCGTTCCCGCCGGAGGACACCTGCCCGTTGACAGGGCTGGCCGTTAGCCAGCCATCACTCCGGACGGCGTTCACCGCAGCGTAACAGTTGAGCCGGCCATAGCCAAAGGTGTCATCAGGGCCGGTACTGCCTAAATCGACCGAGGTGCTGGTCAGCACATCCTCAATCTGGCTGACGGTCAGGCCAGGGTTAGCGGCCATAACCAGGGCGACGCAGCCGGCGGTGTGCGGGCTGGCCATCGACGTGCCACTGATGGTTGCATAGGAGCCGTTATTCCAAGCAGAGTAGATGTTATACCCCGGAGCGCTGATATCCGGTTTGGTTTCGCTGGTTACCGATGACGGCCCTCGGCTGCTAAACGAGGCAATATTGTCACCGCTGTCGGTTGCGCCGCTGGCAAAGCTGTCAGCATAATCGCCCGGCGAACGGACGGTACCTGCGTCCGGGCCGGAGTTGCCCGCGGAAAAGGCCGGGAAGATGTCTGCCGCCCGCCAGGCCTGTACCGCAGACTGATACCACAGATTACCGCCGCCGCCGCCCCAGGAGTTGTTAACCACATTGGGCCGCTGGTTGGGATCGCCATTGCTGGTTGAGCCACCAAGCGGATAAGGGGCCAGAACCCATTCGGCCGCGGCCAGTAGATGCGTGCTACTGCAACTGCTGCTGCACCCTTTAGCCGCAATCCATTTTGCCGCAGGTGCCACCCCGATTTGGTTGGTTCCATCCAGACCGACCATCGTACCAACGGTATGCGTGCCGTGACCATTGTTATCGCCCGGCGCGGTCGGGTAGGCGCCAGTGGGGTCATACCAGTTGTAATTGTGGCTCCCGGTGGCCGTGCCGCGATATTGGTTGATCAAAGCCGGGTGACTGCTGTAAACGCCGGTATCGATGCTGGCAATAACGATACCGTCGCCCCGAATATTCCATTCGTTCCAGACCTGATCCGCCCCAATTTTGCTGATCCCCCATTGGGCCGCAGCGATGCCAATCTCATCGGCAGGCTGTGGATCGGGGATACTGTAACTGTCCTGCGCTTCGATGTAAACCACATCGGCCCGGTTTGATAGGTCAACAATGGTGTCCCAGCCCCCGGTGGCGGCGACGGCGTTGACGATGTAAAACGTACGCTGCACCGCCTCCGGCCCCAAAAAGGTGATAACTTCGGGCTGGGTACGTTGGGCGGTTTCAAACAGGGTGTTGTAAACGTATTGGCCTCGTTTGGACCAATCGGCAATACGGTAAGCTGCACTCAGATCGGCTTGTTCGGTCAGGTACACTAAAAACGCCATCGGCTCGGTAGTTCTTAACCGGGCGTCTCTCTGCAAGGCCGGGTCTATTTTATCGGTAGGAAACGAGACCGGATGCCAGTCGTTTTGCTGGATGGCCATACGGGCGGCCGCAACTTCTGCCCCGGCAATGGCAATGTTGAACGAC
>JAGRBY010000170.1 GCA_020433835.1 Anaerolineae bacterium
CTTGGCGGGGTATGGTCTCGACCCGGTGCAACTGAGCCGGTTGAAAACGATGGTCGAGGCCCGGTATGCTGGCGAGCTGCCCCTCGCCCTCTTTGCCGGGCAAGCCTCGGTGGTCATTGTGGCCCGGCACCTGGCTGCCCGTGCTGGAGACCAGGCCATTCCACAGCCACCGCTATCTTTGGCCAGTTTGGCCTATACCTTGCAGGTGGGCCGGGAAGCGATGGAGGCCCGGTTGGCTCTGGTGGTCTCCAGTGGGGAAGAATTAGTTGAGCGGTTAACGCAGTACGACCAAAAGCAAGCTTCGATGGCTTCGATGGCTTCGATGGCCTCGATGGCCTCGATGGAAGGTGTTTACCAAGGCACCACCAAGACCAACCAACAGACGGCAAACTTGTTAATTGAAGGAGCGCCGGGCACCGCGTTTATCAAGGCCGTTGTTGATAATCAGGAATTGGAAAAGCTGGCTCAACTGTGGGTGGCGGGGGTTGAGATTAATTGGGGTCTGCTGTACGGGACAAAGCAGCCGCGCCGCATATCGCTGCCAACCTATCCCTTTGCCCAAGAGCGCTATTGGCTGCCTAACAATGAACAATTAGCCAAGAACAATGAACAAAACCTTTCTCCATTCTCCATTCTCCATTCTCCATTCTTATTGCATCCGCTGGTCCACCGGAATACCTCGACGCTGGAAGAGCAGTGTTTCCGGTCCACCTTCACCGGGACCGAGTTCTTTCTAGCTGACCATCGGGTCCAGGGCAAGAAAGTGCTGCCGGGGGTGGCTCATCTGGAAATGGCTCGGGCCGCCGGCGCACTGGCCCTCGAAGATCTCCCCGTGTCTCGCCTCAAGGAGGTGGTCTGGCTTCGGCCCTTGGTGGTTGATGAGGCGGTGGAGGTACAGCTTGGCCTCTATCCGGCTGAGAGCGGGGAGATTGCCTTTGAGGTCAGCAGCAGCGGACTGGTTCACAGCCAGGGCAAGCTGGCCGTCAGCCAGGCCGCCGCCCCCGAACCGCTCGATATCCCTGCCATCCAAGCCCGTTGCCAGACCACGGTGGCGGGGGCAGATGTCTACGCCCGCTTTGAGGCGATCGAGTTAAAGCTTGGCCCCGCTTTTCGAGGGCTGATCCAGCTCAGCTACAACGAGGCGGAAGTGTTGGCCCAACTGCGGTTGCCGGCCGGAGTGGATCAAGAAGGGTATCACCTCCCTCCCAGTCTGCTGGATGCGGCTTTACAAGCGACGGTGGGGTTGAAGATGAGTCACGGGGCTGAAGGGCAAAGCCTTCAACTGCCCTTTGCCGTGGAAGCCGTTAACCTATACGGGGAAGTGCCGGCGAAGGGCTATGCCTACGTCAGATACAGCCCGGGGGGAGAATCAGCTAGCAATGCAGTCAAATATGACGTTACCCTGACGGATGACCAGGGCGGGGTCTGTGTCGCCCTCCGGGGCTTTTCGGCCCGGGCGGTGGTTGGGCCGGTTGAGCCGGAGCTTCTCTACAGCGCCCCGGACTGGCAAGTCAAGCCTCTGGTTGAAGGTGAGGCTGACCCAAGCGCGGCGCAAACGGAGACGACGCTGCTGCTGGTCGGCCTGGATCAAGATGTGGTTGAGACTCTCGCCACGTCCTTCGAGCCGGTCAAGGTTATTGCCCTGGACTCGACCGACGTGACAAAGCTAGTCCGGCAGAGTTGGTCTTATCTCAAGGCGATTTTCGAACAGACAGGCGCTAAAGCAGCCCACCACATCCTGGTAGTAGTAGCCGCCGACAGCCTGGCGCGGCATCAGTACGCGCCGCTGGCCGGTTTGCTGAAGACAGCTCGGTTGGAACAGCCTAACTTCCAGGGCAAAGTCATCAGCGCGGCTAACCTCCATACGGACAGGCTCATCTCCGTGCTTCGCCGGGAGATGAAACCGAACCGGTTCCAGGACACGGACGTATGGTATGACGAAACCGGCAGTAGACAGGTCAAGGTCCTGCGCGAGCTAAAGCTCACGACGCCAGAGCAGGGGAGCTATCTTAGACCAGACGGGGTGTACTGGCTGACCGGCGGATTGGGCGGCCTGGGACGCATTTTCGCCCGCTACTTGCTGGAGCAGGGAGACAACATCACCCTCATCCTGAGCGGCCGGTCGGCGCTGGATGAGGCCGGCGAGCAGCAGTTGGCGGAGCTACATCAGCTCGGCGGCACGGTGGCTTATCTCCCCGTCGATGTCAGCCTGAAGGCCGAGGTAGAGCAGGCGGTGCAAACCATCACCGCGCAGTACGGCGCACTGAACGGTCTCATTCACAGCGCCGGGGTCGTTCGAGACAGCTTCATCCTTAACAAAACCGAAGCAGAGCTGGAGGCGGTGCTGGCGCCCAAAGTAAGCGGCCTGCTCAACCTCGATGAAGCCACCCAGGCTGAGCCGCTTGATTTTGTGGTCCTGTTCTCCTCCCTGGCCGGAGTGCTGGGTAACCTTGGTCAGGCCGATTATGCCGCGGCCAATGCCTTCCTGGATGCCTTTGCTCAGCATCGGCAAGCTCTGGTCGAGGCTGGTCAGCGCTCCGGCAGGACCTTGGCCATCAACTGGCCGCTCTGGGCGGAGGGCGGAATGACGGTCGCTGAGCAGAGCCTGATCTTGATGGAGCGTCAAACCGGGCTGTCGGCCTTGCCCACAGACGTAGGTCTGCAAGCCTTTGAGACCGTGATGGCTTCAACTCACAACCAAGTCTTGATCGCCGCCGGAGCGCTCGAAACCCTCAGGCACAAATTATTGACCGGGCCGCTGACACCGACCGCTCCATCACCGGCGATGGAGCAAGATACCGCTGATAACCCGTTGCTAGCGGAAAAGACTCAGGCGGCCTTGACCCAATTGGTGTCGACGGTCCTCAAAATCAAGGTTGAAGACCTTTCGGGCTACAAAAGGCTGAGCGAGTACGGCTTTGACTCGCTCACCCTGACCGAGTTGGCCAATAGGCTCAACGACCGCTATCAGTTAGCCTTGATGCCAACCATTTTCTTTGAACACAACACCCTGGCCTCGCTCAGTCGCTTCCTGGCCGAGCAGCATGCCGATGTTTTGGCCGCGCATTTTCACGCCCAATCAGAAACCAAAACGGTCGCCGCACCGCAGGGGGTTCCCTCACCCAAACCTATTGCCAAATCGCGTTTTCGCTCCGCCCCTCACCCCCAAAGTAGCCGTCGCCCGCTTCAGCCGGAACCGGTAGCCATCATCGGGATGAGCGGCCGGCTGCCAGGCTCGCCCGATTTAGACACCTTTTGGCAGCACCTCATCACCGGCACAGACCTAATTAGCGAAATCCCGCCCGACCGCTGGGATTGGCAAGCCTACTACGGCGACCCGTACAGCGAAACCAACAAAACCCGGGCCAAGTGGGGCGGCTTCATTGAGGATGTCGACAAGTTCGATGCCGCCTACTTCAAAATCTCCCCCCGTGAAGCCGAGCTGATGGACCCCCAACAGCGCCTCTGGCTGCAAACCGTTTGGCACACCATCGAGGATGCCAGCTATGCGCCCAGCCTGTTGGCCGGCTCCCTGACCGGTATCTTTGTCGGCGTGGCCACCCATGATTACCAGGAGTTGCTACTCAGCCAGCGGCCTGACCTCCACCCGCACAGTGCCACCGGCATGAGCCACTCCGTTCTGGCCAACCGCAGTTCCTATCTGCTCGACCTCCACGGTCCCAGTGAAGCGATTGACACCGCCTGTTCCAGTTCCCTGGTGGCCATCCATCGGGCCGTCGAAGCCCTCCACAGCGGCAGTTGTCACCTGGCCATTGCCGGCGGGGTCAACCTGATCCTGACCCCCCAATTGCACCTGGCCTTCAGTCAGGCCGGCATGCTGGCCGAAGATGGTCGCTGCAAGTCCTTCGACCACCGCGCCAACGGCTATGTCCGGGGCGAAGGGGTCGGCGCTATTTTCCTTAAACCGCTGGCTCAGGCCGAAGCTGATGGTGACCATATCTATGCTGTCATTCGGGCCACGGCCGAGAACCACGGGGGGCAAGCTACGTCCTTGACCGCCCCTAATCCCAAGGCTCAGGCCGACTTGCTCATCAAAGCCTATCAGCAGGCCAACATCGACCCGGCCACGGTCGGCTACATCGAAGCCCACGGCACCGGCACCGCGCTGGGCGACCCGATTGAAATCAACGGCTTGAAGCAGGCCTTTGCCCAACTGTATCAACAGTGGTCCAAGACTATGCCCACCCAACCCCACTGTGGGCTAGGCGCGGTCAAGACCAACATCGGCCATCTGGAAACCGCAGCCGGCATCGCCGGGATACTGAAGGTGCTGCTGGCCCTCAAACACCAGACCCTGCCGGCCAGCATCAACTTCGAGCAACAGAACCCCTACATCAATCTGGACAACAGCCCCTTCTACCTGGTGACCGAAACCCAGGCCTGGCAGCCGCTGCAGAACGAGACCGGGCAGCCGTCACCCAGACGCGCCGGCGTCAGCTCCTTTGGTTTTGGCGGGGCCAATGCCCACATCGTGCTGGAGGAGTATCAGGAAATAGGGAGCCGGGAGCCGGGGGCAGGGGGTGGACAGCCACAGGTGATTGTGCTGTCGGCCAAGGATGAGGAACGACTGAGAGCATATGCGCAAGCCCTACTGGCCTATGTGGAGGCCAATTCGGATGGTTCTTTGCCTGAGCTGGCTTACACTTTGCAGGTGGGTCGAGAGGCGATGGACGCCCGGCTGGCGGTGGTGGTCTCCAGCCTCGATGAATTGGTTGAACGGTTGCGTCAGTACGACCAAACGCCAACCGCCATTGAGCATTTCTACGTCGGCAACGCTACTATTAGCCCCCACAAATCTGCGCTACGGCTGGGCGGAAACCCCGGAAAAGCCTTTATCAACGCCGCCCTGGCCGAGCGAGACTTCGCGCTGCTGGCGCAACTGTGGGTGGCGGGAGTTGAGGTGGACTGGACTCAGCTGTACGGCGCAGAAACGCCGCACCGGATATCATTACCGACCTATCCCTTTGCACGCAAACGGTATTGGGTTGACGCCCAATCCAAACCTGCTCAGCATCGGGGCAACGCATTAAATCAGCTACGAGATCCGGGCGTTTCGCTCGTCGATCCTAATCACGTGAGCGAGGCTGAAACCAGGCCAGCCTTGGCTACGCGGATAAGATTGAAACCACCCACAGCGGTTCTCAGCAATGGCCCCGTTGAGGAAACACCGTCCCACAATGCAGCAAAAGATAATCATCCGACCTTCCAGAGCAAAAGTGAGCGCCCCCCTCTTACCCGGGATCCGGACCTGGGTGAATACAAGCCCCAGACAGCGGTGGTCCAATCAGTTCAGCTCGCGCCGGATCTGCCGGCAGGCAAAATCAAAGCAATCGTCCAGCAGACGGTGGCTGAGGCCCTGTACCTAGCGGCGGACGAACTTGATGAAAATAAGCGATTTTTTGACTTAGGGCTGGACTCTATTTTGGGAGCAGAGATTATCAGTACCTTGACCGAACGATTAGGGCTGAAAATTTCCGTCAGCAAGCTCTATGAATATTCCTCGGTCAAAGAACTGGTTGATTATCTGATCGGCTTGGTCAGAACCAGTCCCACCTTACCGGCCAGGTCCGAAGGTCGCGACGAACCGGTCGAACAACGCGGGGCAGAAGCTACAACGATGCCGCCATCAACGATACCCGGTCAGGCTCAGTTGGAGGTGCCAGATTATCGGCGAGCTTATTCTATTGAAAGCAGGGGGAGTCTGTCAGCAAAAACAGACATTGTGGAGGAGTTCGATCTGGATGGTGAAGCGGATCTATGCCTGCGGGATCATCGGCTTTACGGCGAACAGTTGATGCCGACAGATAGGTATCTGGAGTTGGTTTATCAGGGGGTCAAGCGCCTGTTCGGCTTTGCCTCGGTCAGCCTCAGCCAGGTTCATCTCGTCAACCCTCTGATTGTCGGTGTCGGCCAAACAAGGCGGATTCGGCTTAACTATCGCCGCGCCGAGGCTTCGCTTCATTTTACCATCTCCAGCGCCGCCTCAACTTCAGATGCGGATTTCAGGCTACATGTCAAAGGCGACATCCAGGCGATAGCGGTCCAACCGATCAAAAATGAGGTTTACCAGGCCTACTGGAACGATTACGAGCAGCAATTTGGTGATGCAGCTGTTTATGACGGCCTCAGTCACTTGACCCAGTTAGGCCCTTTCTATCAGACCATAAAGGTGTTGACCTTAAAAGGAAACGTCGCTATCAGTCAATTGGCGTTATCATCGGTTGCCAGCCAAGTGCGGGATGAATTTTCGTTGAACCCGGCCATTGTGAATGGTTTGTTGGTCACCGCCTTGACCTTTGCCCGGCGCCTAACGGGAATAGAGACGGGGGTCTTTCTGCCGACCTTAATTGACCAGGTCTTGATTTATCAAGCGTTGGCCGATGAAATGTATACGGGCCTGGTTGAGCTGCGAGAAGTCAAAGAGAATGGGGTAAAATTTGATGCAGAGCTTATCGATAGTGCCGACCGGGTTGTCCTCTCGCTGCAAGGCTTACAAGTAAAGCATATTACTGAAGCCGAATTTAGAACCAAGTTGATGCCCCTGAAATCGTCCGAAGATAATCGTACCGATCATCAGTCATCCGAAGCCACGGTTCATATGAACTCTCTGCCAACATCTCCCTCTGAGCCGACGCCCTCTCGGACAGAGGACAAGATCGCTATCATCGGGATGTCGGGCCGATTTCCAGGAGCCAAAACCCTGGCTGAGTTCTGGGACAATCTGACCGGCGGGGTTGACTCGATCACCGAGATCCCCTCATCTCGCTGGGATGCAGCTCGCTACTATGCGCCTGATAGGCAACTGACCGGCAGAACCTGTAGCAAATGGGGCGGTTTCTTGGAAGATATCGACTGCTTTGATGCGGCCTTTTTCAATATCTCGCCGCTGGAAGCGGAGCAGATGGATCCCCAGCAGCGACTGTTTCTGGAAGCCTGTTGGACGGCGCTTGAGGATGCCGGGTATGCTCCCTCGGCGCTGGCACGGGTCAAGTGCGGCGTATTTGTCGGAGCTAGTGTCAGTGACTACGGTCAGGCCTTGCAACAGGTAGGTTTGGCCCATACCGCTCAGGCCTTTATGGGTTTGAACCCCGCTATTCTGGCCGCTCGCATCGCCTATTTCTTGAACCTGACAGGGCCGAGCATCGCTCTGGACACGGCTTGTTCCTCGTCCTTGGTGGCCATTCATCAGGCTTGCCAGAGCCTGCGCCAGGGCGAGAGTGACCTGGCTCTGGCCGGGGGAGTAGCTTTGATGGTCACCCCTCAGCTGCATATCAAGACCAGCCAGGCGATGATGCTCTCGCCAACGGGTCGCTGCCGGCCCTTTGACCAGCAGGCCGATGGCATTGGTCTGGGCGAAGGGGTGGGGGTGGTGGTCCTGAAGCCCTATGCGGCCGCCATCCGGGATAAAGACCCGATCTATGGCGTTATTCTGGGGTCGGGCATCAATCAGGATGGGCGCACCAACGGCATCACGGCCCCGAATGGGCAATCGCAGCGAGAGTTAGCCATTCAGGTTTACAAAACAGCCCACATCAATCCGAGCACGATTAGTTATGTCGAGGCTCACGGCACAGGCACCCGGCTGGGGGATCCAATCGAGATCGATGCCCTCACTGAAGCGTTCAGGCAATTTACAACTGAAAAAGGCTACTGTGCTATTGGGTCGGTCAAGAGTAACATCGGCCATACGACCATGGCCGCCGGTGTCGCCGGGCTGATTAAGGTTCTTCTGTCGTTCAAGCACCACCAACTTCCCCCATCTATCAACTTTGAGCAGGCCAACGACCATATCAACTTTGCCGACACCCCTTTTTATGTAACTACCGAACTTCAGGATTGGCCGGCCAAAGATAATCAACCGCGTCGAGCCGCCGTCAGTTCCTTTGGCTTTAGTGGCACCAATGCTCATCTGGTGGTTGAGGCGTATCAGGATCAGGGCTTAGGGTTCAGGGTTCAGGATTCAGGGGCCGGACCGCAGTTGATCGTGCTGTCGGCTAAGAACGAGGATCGGCTCAGGGATTATGCTCAGAAACTACTGACCTATCTTGAGGCCAATTCGGATGTTTCCTTGGTGAGCCTGGCCTACACTTTGCAAGCCGGTCGAGAGGCGATGAAGAGCCGGCTGGCTCTGGTGGTAGCAACACCGGCAGAGTTGCGAGACAAGCTAACCTATTATCTGGCAAACAAATCAGACCTACTGGGTATTTATCAAGGCCATCTCAAAGCCGATAAAGCACGGCTCGACCTGCTCACCGAGGGCGATGAGGCCAAAGTCTTTGTCGAGCTGCTCATCAAAAATGGTAAGCTGGAAAAGTTGGCTCAACTATGGGTCTCTGGGATCGAGATTGAGTGGACGTTGTTATACCCCAATTACACTCCCCGCCGGATTTCGTTACCAACCTATCCCTTTGCCCGAGAACGATATTGGCTGCCAAGCAATGAACAATTAGCCAGGAACAATGACCAAACCCATTCACAATTCACAATTCACAATTCACAATTCACAATTCACAATTCACAATTCAGATTGCATCCTTTGGTTCACCAGAATATCTCTGATTTAGAAGAGCAGCGCTTTAGTACCATCTTTACCGGAGCTGAGTTCTTCCTGAGTGACCATCGGGTCCAGGGGGAGAAAGTACTGCCGGGGGTGGCCTATCTGGAAATGGCTCGGGCTGCCGGAGAGCTGGCGGTTAGAGGGCAGGTTGTGACCCAGATTAAGGATATGGTCTGGGTCCGGCCGCTGGTGGTCAAGGATGAACCGCTGGAAACTCAGCTCAGTCTCACCCTAACCGAGAGTAGTGAAGTGAGCTACGAGGTCAGAACCCTCGACGACGAGAGACAGCCAGTTGTTCATAGCCAGGGCAAGCTGGTCGTGGGGGAGGTGGGAGAGGAGACCCACATCATCGACTTGGGGGCAATCCGGCAGCGTTGCCCGGAGACGAAAACCGGGAAGGGGTGTTACCAGCATTTTAATCAGCGAGGAATGGCCTATGGCCCCACGTTTCAAGTCATTGAGGAGGTAGTGGGGAATAAGAGGGAAGCGTTGGCCCGGCTGCGGCTACCAGCTGGGGTTGGCAGCGAGGCATATGGCCTGCATCCCAGCCTGCTGGATGGGGTACTGCAAAGCGTGATTGGGATCATGGATGACAGCCGTCAACCGTCAAAAATGTATCTGCCCTTTGCGGTGGAGGCGGTCAACATCTATAAGGCGTTGCCGAAGGAGGGATACGCCTATGTGCAGTACAGCGCTGAGGTGGAGCCAAGTGAGACAGTCCTGACCTATGACCTCAGGTTGACCGATGAACAGGGAGAGGTCTGTGTATCCTTACAGGGCTTGACGCTGCAGGCGATATCTGAACCCACTCAACCCAGTCTTCTTTACAGCACCCCGGACTGGCAACTCAAGCCGCTGGCGGAAGGTGAGGCTGACCCCAGCGAGGCGAAAAGGGAGACTATGCTGCTGCTGGTTGGCCTGGACCAGGCTGTCATTGAGACCCTCCGCACCACCTTCGACCAGACCAGACTCATCATGTTGGATCCGACCCAGGCCACAAGCTTGGTGCAGCAGGTCTGGCCCCATCTCAAGGCTGTTGTCGAACAGAAGGCTAAGACAACGCACCATATCCTGGTAGTGGCCGCGGACAGCGTGGAGCGATATCAGTACGCGCCGCTGGCCGGTTTGCTGAGGACAGCCCAACTGGAACAGCCGAACGTTCAGGGCAAGGTCATCACGGTTACAAACCTCACCACAGATAGGCTAATCGCTTTGATAGGTCGAGAGATGAGATCGGACAGTTTTCAAGATGCGGAGGTGCGGTATGATGCAGCCGGAACCCGAACGGTCAATACCCTGCGCGAGCTTGCGGTCAATGCTCTGGAGAAGACAACCTACCTCAAACCGGGTGGGGTGTACTGGATTACGGGTGGGCTGGGCGGATTGGGCCGCATTTTCGCCCGGCACTTGTTGGAGCAAGGCGACAACATCACCGTCATCCTGAGCGGTAGGTCGGCGCTAGATGAAGCCGGCCAGCAGCACCTGGCCGAGTTGAACGGGCTGGGCGGAACGGTGGTCTATCTCTCCGCTGATGTCAGTCTAAAGGCAGAGGTAGAGCGGGTGGTACAAACCATACGAGCAGAGTACGGCCGCCTGAACGGCATCATCCACAGCGCCGGGGTTATCCGAGACAGCTTCATCCTCAACAAGACCGAGGCGGAAATCGAAGCGGTGCTGGCTCCCAAGGTGAGTGGCCTGCTCAATATCGATGAAGCCACCCAGAACGAGGAGCTTGATTTTGTAGCGCTTTTTTCCTCCATTGCCGGAGTGCTGGGCAACATTGGCCAGGCCGACTATGCCGCAGCCAATGCCTTCTTGGATGCCTTTGCTCAACACCGTCAAGGATTGGTCGAGGCGGGTCAGCGCTCGGGCCGGACGCTGGCCATCAACTGGCCGCTTTGGACTGAGGGCGGGATGAGGGTTGATGACCAGAGCCTGACCTTGATGAAGCGCCAAACCGGGATGACCCCGCTGTCAACAGAAGTTGGCCTGCATGCCTTTGAGACTGTGATGGCTACGAATCAGACGCAGATTTTGGTCGCCCCCGGCCAAGTGGATACACTCAGACAACGGCTGCTGGCCGAGGGGCAGAGGCCGGCAACACCCAACTCGGCCCAGAAGCTACATAGCAACGACATCCAGTTGCTGGCGGCTAAAGTCCAGGCAGAGCTGACCCAGACGGTATCAGCAGTCCTGAAGATCAAGGCCGAAGAGCTGGCTGAGGATGAAACACTGAGCGAGTATGGCTTTGACTCCATCACCCTGACCGAGTTGGCCAACCGGCTCAATGACAACTATCAGTTAGCGTTGATGCCAACCCTCTTCTTTGAGTACAACACCTTGGCCTCGCTCGGTCGTTACCTGGCCGAGCATTATTCAGACGTTTTAAGATCGCATTTTCAACTTAAATCAGAAGCCAGACCCGCTGCTTTACCGATGATTAAGCCGCCTCCAAAACCTATCGCCAAGTCTCGTTTTCGGTTTGGGGCCAACCCAATTAGCCGGTCGGTTCAGCCGGAACCGGTGGCCATCATCGGAATGAGTGGGCGACTGCCAGGCTCACCAGACCTGGAGACCTTCTGGCAGCAGTTGGTAGATGGACAGGACCTGATCCGCGAAATCCCGTCAGGCCGCTGGGACTGGCGCGTCTATGACGGCGACCCGTCCAGCGAAACCAACAAACCCCAGGTCAAGTGGGGTGGCTTTATTGATGATGTGGATAAATTCGATGCCGCTTTCTTCAAAATTTCACCCCGTGAAGCGGAGTTGATGGACCCCCAACAGCGTCTCTGGCTGCAAACAGTCTGGCACACCATCGAAGATGCCGGCTATGCACCCCGCCAGTTAGCCGGCACGCGGACCGGTATTTTTGTCGGGGTGGCCACCAACGATTATCAGGAGTTACTGCGAACACATCGGAATGACACTGAAGCCCATGCTGCCACCGGCTTGAGCCACTCGGTGCTGGCCAACCGCATTTCCTATTTGCTCGATTTGCACGGTCCCAGTGAGCCTATTGATACCGCCTGTTCCAGCTCGCTGGTGGCCCTCCATCGGGCGGTTGAAGCCCTCCACAGCGGCAGTTGTGAATTGGCTATTGTCGGCGGGGTCAACCTCATCCTGACCCCCACAAATCACATGGTTTTCAGCAAAGCCGGGATGTTATCGGAAGATGGGCGCTGCAAGACCTTTGACCAGCGAGCCAATGGCTATGTCCGGGCTGAAGGGGTGGGAGCTATTTTTCTGAAGCCGTTGACCCAGGCCGAGGCGGATGGCGATCAGATCTACGCTGTTATCCGAGGCACGGCCGAGAACCACGGCGGCCAGGCCACTTCTCTCACTGCGCCCAACCCGAAGGCGCAGGCCGACTTACTCGTCAGAGCCTACCAGCAAGCGAACATCGACCCAGCCACAGTCGGCTACATTGAGGCCCATGGCACCGGGACCGCGTTGGGCGACCCGATTGAGATCAACGGCTTGAAGCAAGCCTTTGCCATGCTGTATCAGCAGTGGGACAAGGAAGTCCCAGCCGAGCCGCACTGTGGCCTTGGCTCAGTTAAGAGCAACATCGGTCATCTGGAAGCGGCGGCCGGCATTGCTGGGGTACTGAAGGTCCTGTTGGCCCTCAAACACCGGACCCTGCCCGCCAGTATCAACTTCGAGCAGCAGAACGCCTACATCGACCTAGATAACAGTCCGTTTTATCTGGTGACCGAAAATCGGCCCTGGCCGTCGCTACTGAATAAAGCGGGACAACCAAC
>JAGRBY010000171.1 GCA_020433835.1 Anaerolineae bacterium
GTCTCGGTAGTTTGAGATGGTTCTATGCGATGGGCGAGGCCGGCAATTGTTGGCGCTTCAAACAGGCTGCGCAGCGGCAAGTCAATATCGAATTCATCGCGTATCCGGGTCACCAAGCGGGTCGCCAGCAGCGAGTCGCCGCCCATCTCGAAAAAATCGTCATGAACACTCACTTGATCAAGTTCCAGCACATCAGTCCAGATGGCGGCCACAGCTATTTCGAAAGAAGTGCGAGGGGCCACAAATTCTTGCTCAAAGCTATTACGGACATTTGGTGCCGGCAGCGCCCGGCGGTCGATCTTGCCGTTGGCGGTCAACGGCAGTTCGGGCAAAATGACAAAGTGAGCCGGGACCATGTAGTCGGGCAGTTTTTCAACCAAATATGCTTGCAGTTGATCTTGCCAGCCCGTTGTCTTTGGTTTGGCCGGAGAGGTGGGCAGTTGTTGACTCTGGCTCGGTTCGATTTGGCCCCCCAGCAAAGTATGCAAGATGAGATGAGTTTCATCCAGGTGTAAGCGATGCTTTAACAGGTCGGGATCGGCCAGCACTCCGATGGGGCAGAGTCCCAGCTGATAGTGGAGGGCCTCCAGCATCAAATACTGGCTCATATAACCCGCTTCCAACAAGCAAAAATCTCGCGACAAGGGGCCATAAATCGGGGTCATTGCCTCCAGTTGGGCTACGAGAAAGACAGCAAAGGCGGCCTGGTCATAGATGGCCTGATTGAAATCCGGGAACAGCCGGTCGAGGGTGCCATCAGTTGGCTCCAGTTGGATCAACCGGTGTTGAGCCGGCTGATAGTAGTAAAACCCTCCCTCCAGACCCGTGACCCGGTCGGGCTTGAGATAGAGATAGGTTTGGACCGGGTAGAGGTTACCGGCTGAAGGATAGCCATATTTGGGCAGCGGGCTTTCCTCGAAGGTCACCTGCCCCAGACATTTTAACCACTGGCTAAGCTGCTCCGGAGCAATCGGCTCAGCTTGATAGTGGCGATAGCTCTGGCGGCGTAGAAATGCCTGACGCCACGGTGCATCATCGTCGGGTTGGGGTAGGTCGAAGTGCTGCTCACCATTGAGGTGACGGAGTCCCGGCTGCTTGAGTTTGAAGTCAAGCCGGGCCACGGGATCCAGCATTATCTCCGCCTCAAGGGAAGGCAGGCCAGCTTCAGGAGCGTGACCCTTATCGGTCTGGCTGGCCGGAACGAGGTAAGCGACCAACTGCCTGGTCCCACGGGCGTCGTCGACAGCGCTAACGACGGCCTCTTTGATGTACGAATGTTGGAGCAAGGCGGCCTCAATCTCACCCAGTTCGATGCGATGGCCTCTAATCTTGACCTGGAAATCCTCCCGCCCCAGAAATTCGATGTTTCCATCCGGTAAGTAGCGCCCCAGGTCACCGGTTTTGTACAGCCGCTGGCCGGTGTTAGGATGGGTGATGAAACGGGCGTTGGTTTTGGCTTCATCCCGCCAGTAGCCCTGAGCCAGACCAATACCGCCGATGTACAACTCGCCCGGTACCCAGATAGGACACGGCTCCAGCCGCTCATTCAAGACCTGCCAGGATTGGTTACGCATCGGCTTACCGTAGGGGATGCTGCTCCAGGTTGGGTCAACAGTCTCAATCGGATACAGGATGGACCAGATGGAGGCTTCGGTCGCGCCGCCCATACTAATGAGCTGAACCTTAGGCCAAACGGCTTTAATCTGCTCCGGTAAAGTGGCCGGGATCCAATCGCCGCTGAGCCAGACCAGCCGCAGCCTCTCAAGCTCCGCCCGCTCGGCTTCACTGCCCAGGTAGTCAACCAGCATCTGCATCAAGGCCGGCACTGAGTTCCACAAGGTGATCTGATGCTGACGCATTAATGCCAACCAATGGGCCGGTTCGGTTCGTAACTCGGCCTGGGGTATCACGATAGTTCCGCCGGCGGCCAGGGTGCCGAAGATGTCGTAGACCGACAGGTCGAAGTTCAGGTTGGACAGCGCCAGAATCCGGTCCTCGGGACCGATGGCAAAACGCTCGTTTAAATCCAAAATGGTGTTGACCGCCCCGCGATGGTCGATCATCACCCCTTTGGGCAACCCGGTTGAGCCGGAGGTGTAGATAACATAAGCCAGATTGGTCGGCTGTTGGATGACCGGTAGGGGGCTTCTGGCGACGCCGGCCAGGTTGTCGCCGTCTACGACCAGGGTTTGCACACCCTCCGGCCAGGGCAGGGTGTCGGCCAGATGCTGTTGGGTCAGGGCCAGGCTGACCTGACCTTCTTGGAGCAGGAAGTGCCGCCGTTCATCGGGTAGCGTGGGGTCGATGGGCAGATAGGCCGCGCCACCAGCTAGAATACCCAAAACCGTAGCCACCTGTTGCCAGCCTTTGTCCATTACTACAGCTACCAGCCGGTCGGGGTGACTCTCAGTCTCTTGCACAAGGTGACCAATCTGGTTGGACATCTCGAATAGCTCCCGGTAGGTCAGCCGTCGGTCAGAGCTGATGACCGCCACGGCCTGTGGCTGCCGGGTCACCTGGTCGGTAAAGAGAGTGTGCAGTAGCTGCTCGGAGACCGGCGCGGTGGTGTTATTAAGGGCTGCCCGTTGAGCCAACTGAACCCCTGGGGTCAGCACTTGGTTCTCTCGCTGCCAGGCCGTCTCATCATGCGTCAAGCGAACCAGCAACGCTTCATACGCTTCGAACATCGCTTCGATCAAGCCGGGCGGAAACAGCCCTTCGACGATGTCCCAATTGTAAGTCAGATTGCCTTGCTCCTCGCTGACTTGATGGTCAAGCCAGACCTGAGGGGTCTGGCTGAGGCCGAAGACCGGTTCAAACTCGCCCCAATTACTTAAGTCAAAGGCAGTCCGATCCAGGCTCTCTAGACCCAGGACACTGGTAAAAACCACCGGACTGAGCACAGGTCCGCTCTGACCCAACCTGCGGCTGAGTTCCTGCAAGACCCGAACCCCACCCACCAAGCGATGATCCAAATCCTGCCACAACTGCTGCTGCAGCTGTTTGGCCCGCTGCTCAAAGGACGCAGCCTGCCGACTATCGACTTCCAGTAAGGTTAGCGAGGTGAAATCGCCCACAAGCTCATTAACCTGCGTATGAAGAGGCAGCCGGTTGAAGAGGGTCAGATTGAGAACGAAATGCGCGGATTTGCTCCAGGTGGCCAGTACCTCGGCAAAGGCGGTCAGCAGCACCGCTGAGGGTGACAGCCCGGCCTGCCTGGCTCGCGTTTTCAAAGCCTGCCAGATCTCAACTGCCAGCTGGCCTTGATAGCGTTTGAAGCGCGGTTGATGGATGTTAGCCGGATCCTGGGCCAGGGGCAGTTCCGGAGCCGAGGGTAGACTATCCAGTCGATTGAACCAGTAGGTCTGAGCCTGGTCATACAGTTCGGTTTCGGTCAGAGCCTGTTCGGCCAGAACATAATCCCGAAACGTGGTGACTAGTTCGGGCAGGATCCTGTCCGGCTGTAGGTACACTCCCTGCCACTCCCGAAAGAGAATAGCCAGACTCCAGGCATCGGCAATAAGCATATCGAAGCTAAGATGAAGGCGGGTCCGCTCACCTGTCAACCGACTGGCTCGCAGATCAAACAGCGGCCACTGCTCGGCCGGTAGTACCTGGTGAGACATCTCGGCTCGGATAGCCTCAAGCTGCCGCTGACGGGCCGGTTCAGTCTGCTGGGACAGATCATAGACTTTGATTTGATATGCTGGCACGTCCGCCAGAATCTGCTGCCGGCCATCGGGTAAAATCACGTCCCGCAGCATGTCGTGCCGCTCAATCAACCGCTGCCAGGCCCATTCCAGCCGATTCAGGTCAAGCCCGGCTCCCTCAATTTCGATGTAGATGTGGGTTGCTACTCGACCGAGCACAAAGGACTCACTGCGGCCAAACCAATAGGCCCGTTGAATTTCGGTCAAGGGGAACGGTTCAAAACGTGCTGCCGGGTCTGGGGTGAGGGGGGGGAAGGCCACCGCTGCAGACGATCCGGCTGGTTCCTGAACGGCCACGGTTAAATGCCGGGCCTTGGAGTGGTGGTCGAACCGAGCGACAAGACCGGCAATCGTTGGCTGTTCAAATAACTGTCTCAAAGTGAGGTCAATTCCAATTTCCTTGAGCCGGGCAATAAGCCGGATCGCCAGAAATGAGTCGCCTCCCAAGGCGAAAAAGTTGTCGGTGACTCCCTTCACTTCCCGTTCCAGCAGTTCCGACCAGATGGCCATCATTTCTTGCTCGAAGGGGCTGTGGGGCGAGGATACCACCGGAGCATTCGTTGCCTTACTCTCCGGGACAGGCAAGACTTGAGCCTCAAGCACCGGATCATTGGCCTGAGTATCGTTCCGCATCTCTGTTAGCAAGGGGAGATCGTAAATGCCCTGGTTAGGCTGGTTGATCATCCCGGCCAACAGAATTTTATAATCTTCTATGAGCCGCTCGACTGTGGGTTTATCAAAAAGGTCGGTGTTATAGATACAGTTCCCCTCCAGATGGTTGTCCCTCTCGATCAGCACTAGATCCAAATCGGGCAGCCCTACCCGCTTGTAATCGAATAGTAACGGAGTAACCTGCAACTCCGGCAGCTTTATATAAGTCCCGGCCATATCTACCATTCTCAAGAAGTTTTGGGCAATGGGGTGATAGGTCAGATCGCGAGCCGGTTGTAGTTCCTTGACCAGTCGCTCGAAGGGCAAATCTCGATGGTCGTAAGCTTCCTGGGTCACCACCCTTACCTGCTCTAACACCTCTAAAAAGGTGGGGTTGCCTGACAAATCAATCCTCAAGGCCAGGGTGTTGATGAACAAGCCGATCAGCGGCTCAAGCTCCTGGCGAATTCGATCGGCGATGAGCGTACCCACAACAATGTCCTCCCGGCCGGTGTAGCGGGCCAATACTATCTGAAACGCAGCCAGGGCAGTCATAAACATCGTCGTGCCCGTCTGTTGGTTGAGCCGGCGTAACGATCCGGTAAGTTTTGCCTCGATCTCGAACAGATAGGTATAGCCTTGAAACGACGGTGCTTGGGAACGCGGTCGATCGGTGGGTAACTGTAACAGTGGGGGCAGCCCGGCCAGCCGTTTTCGCCAATAGTCTTGCTGCGCCTCGACCTCTGCCCCTTGCACTTGCAGCCACTCTCGCTGCCACAACGCAAAATCGGCATATTGCAACGGTAGTGTAGATAAGGGGGACGGTTTGCCCTGGCTGAAGGCGGTGTACAGCGTCCCCAATTCCTGTATTAAGATTTTTTGCGACAAGGCGTCGGAGGCAATATGATGCATCATCAGAACAAGCACATAGTCGTCTTCTGACAAGGAAATCAAGGTCGCCCGCAGCAGCAAATCCTTAGTTAGATTGAAGGGACGCATCATTTCTTCTTCAACCAACTGTCTCACCAGCTTCTCTTGTTGTTCGGCAGGGTATGACTGTACCTCCACCCGCCGGAGGGTTACGGCTGTCTTGGGCTGAATTATTTGGTAAACTACCCCATCTTCAACCGCAAAGATAGTCCGCAAGCTCTCGTGGCGGCCTACTATTTCAGTCAGCGCCTCGGTCAGATGGTCAACTTTAAGCGCCCCCTGCAACTGCGCGGCCAATGGTAAATTATAGGCTTCGCCGAACTCCAGTTGGTCCAGTATCCACATCCATTCCTGCCCGCTGGATAACGGAATTCGAAGCGGGCGCGGAGCGGCTTGAATGGCTCTAGCCCCCTGCCTCTCCTGGATATTGTCTGAATTAGCCGGCTGGTCGAGCAATGCCGCCAGTCCCCTGATAGTCGGCTGGTCAAAGAACTGCCTCATGGTGAGGGATATCCCATTTTCCTTGAGTCGAGCAACCAATCGAAGCACCAAAACGGAGTCGCCGCCCAAAGCAAAAAAGTTGTCGGTGACGCCCACCTCTTCCCGTTCCAGCAGTTCCGACCAGAGGGCTATCATTTTTTGCTCAAAGGGGCTGTAGGTCGAGGGTGCTGCCGATTCCGGCTCCGCCAGTGTTGCCTGTGACGCCAGAGCCTTACGATCAACTTTGCCGCTGGGCGTTAGGGGTAAGGATTTCAACGGCATAAAGAGAGCCGGAACCATATAGTCGGGCAGTCTCTCGGCCAAAAAGGGGCGCAGTTCGGTGGCACTGACAGCGGAGGCAGAGACATGGCTCGCGGCGACCACATACGCGGCCAACCGCTGATCGCCCTGCTGATTCTCGCAAATCATCACCACCGCTTCTCGAACAGCCGGGTGCTCCTCCAGACTGGCCTCGATCTCGCCCAACTCAATCCGAAAACCGCGAAGCTTGATCTGATGGTCAACCCGGCCTACGAACTCGATCTGCCCATCGGCTCGCCAGCGCACCAGATCGCCCGTTTTGTACAGCAGTGAGCCGGGGCGGGCAGTCGGGTCGAAAAAAGGATTGGGGATGAATTTTGTGGCCGTCAGCTGGGGGCGATTGAGGTAGCCTGCCCCCACTCCCACCCCGGCGATGCATAGCTCGCCGGTATGCCCGACCGGCACCATTTGGTGATGCGGGTTCAGGACATAGATCTGAACATTCGAGAGGGGTTGGCCGATGGGGATCGCTTGATCCACAAAGCGCTCCGGCTCTTCGATAACATAGGCCGCACAGACATCGCTGCATTCGGTCGGACCATAGGAGTTGACGATTTTGGTCTTGATCTCCGGCCGGGCTAACCAGTTCGCCAGACGAGCCATCGCAATCGGTTCGCCGCCCAGCACGGCATACCGCAGCGAAGCCAGTTGGGACTGCTGCGTTTGCAGATCCTGGTCAACCAGGTGATAGAACATACTGGGGGTGCAGTTTACCCAGGTGATGGCATGCTTTTGAATGGCCTCACAAATCTCACTTGGATCGAAAATAGGCGCGTCGGTCAGGATGAGTTGGCCGCCACAAATGAGCGGAGCAAAGATATTTTTCTGGGTTAAATCAAAACTCAAGGCCGAGATGAGCAACATCCGCTCGCTGGCCGTCATCGCCAGGTCTTGAACGTACCACTGCACCAGGTTGGTGAAGCCCCGGTGATAGACTCCGGCCCCTTTCGGCTGCCCGGTCGAGCCGGAGGTGTAAATTACATAGATCCAGTCATCGCCGCTGACTCCTGAGGTAGGGTTATGGTTCGGATAAGCCTGTGGGTTGGCCTCGCTGTGGTCAAGCCGGATCACCTGCACCGACGGCGGCAGGGTGGGGGTGACTACCTGCGATTGGGTCAGCAAAACCGCCAGCTGAGAGTCGTCGATCATCAGCTTTAACCGATTTTCGGGATAAGCCGGGTCCAGAGGGATATAGGCCGCCCCTGCTTTCAGGGTACCCAGCAGGCCAATCACCATCTCCAGAGAACGCTCCAGGCACAAGCCGACCCGGCTGCCGGGGCCTACCCCTGCTGCTTGCAAATAGTGCGCCAGTTGGTTGGCGCGTTGGTTGAGTTGGCGGTAGGTCAGCGCCTTCCGGCCGGTTGTCTCCCCCTCGAAAACGACAGCTAGGGCCTCCGGGGTCTGTTCAACCTGCCGTTCAAACAACTGGTGGATACATTGATCTTGAGGGTGGGGGAATTTGGTCTGCCTCCCGTTCCACTCGACCAGCAGTTGGTGGTGTTCCGCCTCAGTTAGCAAGGGCAGTTCATAAACAGTTTGCTGAGGATCGCCGATCATCCCGGCCAACAGCGTTTGGTAGTGTCCAATCAGCCGCTTGATGGTCGCTTCATCAAATAGGTCGATGTTGTAGAGACAGGCTCCCTCCAGGTGATCCTCCGTCTCAATCAGCAGTAGGTCCAGGTCGGGCAGCCCCACCCGCTCGTCGTCAAAGGCTAATGGACTGACCCGCAGATCCGGCAGCGTCATCTCGACTCCTGCCATATCCACGAACCTTACAAAGTTTTGTACAATGGGATGGTAGGTGAACTGGCGAACCGGTTGAAGGTCTTCGATCAGCCATTCAAAAGGCAGGTCACGATGGCTGTAAGCCGCCAGGGTTACAGCCTTGACCTGCTCTAATACCTCTGCCACAGTGGGATTGCCCGATAAATCAACCCGCAAGGCCAGGGTGTTGATGAACAAGCCAATGAGCGGTTCGAACTCCGGGCGGGGTCGATCCACCATGAGCGTCCCTACCGCGATATCCTCCTGGCCGGTGTAGCGGGCCAATAAAATTTGGAAAGCAGCCAGAGCGGTCATAAACAGCGTCGTGCCCGTCTGCCGGTTGAGCTGACGCAAAGATTGAACCAGATCCGCCTCAAGGGTAAAGCGGTAAGTGCGATTTCGAAACGAAGGGAGCCGGGGGCGCGGTCGGTCAGTAGGCAGTTGTAACAGCGGCGGCAGCCCGGCTAACTGTTGGCGCCAATAGGCTCGCTGTGGCTCGACCCACGCTCCTTGCAGCCAGTCGCGCTGCCATAAAGCAAAATCAGCATACTGCCAGGACAAGTCGGGCAAGGGGGACGGTTGGCCCTGGCTAAAGGCGGTGTACAGCGCCGCCAATTCCTGGCTCATAATTTTTTGCGACCAGGCGTCTGAGGCAATATGATGCACCACCAGTAGCAGCACATACGTCTCTTCTGCCAGGGTGAACAAGGTCGCTCGCAGCAGCAAATCGCGGGCTAAATCGAAGGGGCGCATGCTTTCTTCTGCAATCAACTGCTTGACCTGGCTCTCTTGCTGATCGGGGGGATAGGGCTGCAAATCAACCCGACGGAATATGACGGCGGCCTCGGGCTGAATGACCTGGTAAGCCGCCCCCTCGTCAGCCACAAAGGTGGTACGCAAGCTTTCATGACGGCGAACGATTTCGGTCAGCGCTTGGCTCAGACTGTCGATATCCAACGTTCCCTGCAATTGCAAGGCCAACGGAATAGGGTAGACTTCGCCGAACTCCAGTTGTTCCAGCATCCACATCCATACCTGCCCGCTGGACAACGGAATTTGAGACGGACGTGGGCTGGGTTGCAGGCTGGTCGGCGACTGGCTCCGCTGGATATCGCCTAAAAAGGTGATGATTTCCGCCTTACGGCCGGCGATTTCCTGTTTTAAGTCGGTGGTTAGCACCCCATCCGGGGCTTTTAAGCGCAAACGCTGGCCGTCGGTCGTTAACTGCACCCCTGATCGTCGTAGGCGAGACAAAAAATCTACAGTATTTAAGCTGTTCATATTTCTAAGACTTCTCCTTCGTCATCCCAATCCGCCGTGGTGGCCCAAAGGACGGTGTAAATATAGTCTGCCAATTCGGCGAGCGTGGGCTTTTCGAATAGCACTTGAGGTGGCACATCGAGCTGCAAGTGATGGTTTAGCCGGGTGGTGACCTGGGTGACCAGCAGCGAAGTACCCCCCAGTTCAAAAAAGTTGTGGTCGCGGGTTATGTGCTCCACCCCCAACACATTTTTCCAAATTCGGGCCACTGCTGCTTCGATATCGGCCTGGCTGGCTGTGGCGGCATCAAAGTCGAACACTATCTCTTCTTCCATTGATTTCATTGATTCCATTGATCCCATCAGCGACATGGCCGGGGCGGTACCGTTTCCACCGGCCAGCCAATACCGCCGGCGCTCAAAGGGGTACGCCGGCAAAGAAATCCGCCGAGGCCGAGCCGGACCATAGAGTTGGTCCCAGGGCAGATCAATCCCCTTGGTCCACAAGAAGGCCAATTTAGCCCAATCTCTATGTTCAATACTTGTCTCAAGCATAGCCCGGCCGGCCTGACCTTCGGTCAAAGTGTGGGCTTCTTGCCGCGCTACGGACGCGTTGCCCTTAAAAAGGGATATAGCCGAAGGAGTTTCACGCTCTTCTAGATAAGCATTGAGACCTTGCCGTACCTCAGCCACATCCCGAGCCACCAGAGCCAGTCGCTCCGCCATCGCTTCTCGACCGACCTGTAAGGTATAGGCTAGCTCCTCCAGCGAAATATCAGCCTGCCCCTCCAAGAAATCGAGCATCTTAGCGGCATAGGCTCGCAGCCGGGCTTCGTTCCTGGCCGACAACAGGAAAAGACAAGTATGAAGGGAAGAAATTTTATCCTTCACCCTTCCGCCTTCACCCCTTACTAAGGGTGCTTCTTCTATCACTAAATGGGCATTGGCTCCGCCGGCCCCAAAGGAACTGATGGCGGCGCGGCGTGGCATCTCAAGAGGTGCTCCGTCTTGTTCGATTTCAGGACGAGGCCAGGGCTGCGTCTCTTTTTGGATATAAAATGGGGTCCGTTCCAACTGGAGATGGGGATTAACCGGGTCGGCATTGATCGACGGCGCCAGAGTTTGATGCTTGAGTTGAAGAATCACTTTGGTCAACTGTGAGATACCTGAAGCGGCCTCCAGATGACCGATGTTTGATTTAACCGAGCCAATCGGATACCGTTGGTTCTGGCCATTGCCGGGGGATTGAAAGACCTGGCTCAATCCGGCAATTTCGATGGGATCGCCCAGCGCCGAGCCAGTGGCGGCCACTTCGATATAGCTGATGGTACGGGGATCGACCCCGGTTTTTTCAAAGGTCTGGCGGATAAGGTCGGCCTGTGCGTTGGGATTAGGGACCGTAAAGCGAGAGGTTTTGCCCCCGTGATTGAGCGCTCCGCCTTTGATCACCGCGTAAATTTGGTCGTTGTCGGCGAGGGCCTGGTCCAAGCGTTTGAGTAAGACCGCGCCTATCCCTTCGCCGGGCAGAAATCCATCGCCATCGCCCAAGCTCTTGTTCTTGGCTTCACTGCCCAACATCTGAGCCTGGCTCAAGGCTGACCATTTGGCCGGATGGAGGCTCAGGTTGACCCCGCCGGCCACAGCCATCAAGCACTCGCC
Source organism: Anaerolineae bacterium (assembly GCA_020433835.1). The sequence continues at coordinate 10,775 of JAGRBY010000171.1, forward strand.
CCGCTTGATGCTCTCACAAGCCAGGTGAATAGCCGTCAGCGACGAGGAACAGGCCGTATCGATGGCTAGGCTGGGACCGTGCCAATCGAAGAAGTAGGAGACCCGATTGGCGATTTGCCAGTAGGAGCCGATACCTAAGGCGGCTGCTACGGCGGGGTCGCTAGCCACAAAAGGATAGTGATGATACATCACCCCCACAAAGACCCCAACCTGACCTTGAAACTGCTCAGCCAGGCTCCGGCGGGTGTAACCGGCATCTTCGACGGTGGCCCAGACCGTTTCCAAGAAGAGCCGCTCTTGGGGGTCGAGCAGTTCGGCTTCCCGAGGCGAGATGTTGAAAAAGAGGGGGTCGAACTTATCGACATCCTCGATGAAGCCGCCCCACTTGCTGTAGCTTCGGCCGGCCTGACCTTTAACCGGGTCATAGTAGCGTTGCCAGTCCCAGCGTTCGGCAGGGATTTCGCGGATGCAGTTACGACCTGCTTTCAGGTTTTGCCAGAACTTGGTCAGAGTCTCGGCCATAGGATAGCGACCACTCAGGCCGATGATGGCGATGTCGATTCTATCTGTGTTGGGCTTGGCCTCCACTGGCTTTGGGCTGGATTGAAATCGGGATCTAAAGAGCCGGGCTGGGTCAATCGGCTGGCTGAGGGTCGTGGTCGCCGCAGGCTGCAGTTGAACCGGGGTGACCGCCAACAGCGAGGCCAGAGTATTAGGGTGATGGCTGACAAAATAATCGGTCAATTGGCCCAGGGTCATCTGCTCAAACAGCAGGGTGGCCGAGAGATCTCGCCCAAAGTCTTGCCGGAGACGGTTGACGATTTCGATGCTGATAATCGAGTCGATGCCATAGTGCTCGAAGGTCTGGTCAGGGCTCAAGCGGCTTGGGTCAATTTTTAAGATGGCGGCAAAGATTTGTTTCAGATAGGCAGTAGTGGTCCCCTTGATCTCACCATCAACCGAGGCAGCAATCACGCTAGAGGTTTGTTGTATCTCCGGCGTAGCGGTACTGGTTACCATCTTAGGTAAAGAAACGGCTTTTGGAGTGGGCCGCGTCATTGCCACCACGCCATCACTTTCAGTCAGGACAATGACCTGACCGGCTTGAGGTGATTCCCCCGCCGTATGAACCGGGCTGAAGCCTGCTTGTTGGAGCGTACGCTGCCACTGCTCCGGGCTGAGAAGCGGCGTGTGTTCCAGCCGCATTTGAGCATCTTCAAAGGCCCACCAGCCGTCCAGCAAGCCGAAGGTCAAGGTGGAGAAGGCGGTGAACCGGGTCGCTTCATTCAGGAGGAGCAGGCCATTGGCTGTGAGCAGCGTTTTAAGATTGTGCAGAGTGTGCTCAATGTCCTTGGTGGTATGAAGGACGTTGGTTCCGAGTACCACCTCAGCCT
>JAGRBY010000172.1 GCA_020433835.1 Anaerolineae bacterium
GCTTGTTCTATAGCATCGATGGTTTGGGTATCGGTGATGTTGTCTACCATCACCGACACTGATAGATGCTCTACTTGGCCGGTAGCTGAGATAACTCGCGAAGTTGATCGAGAAACTTCAAAATTAGTCGTAAGGTCAAAGCGTTGATACCCACTACCGTTAGTGCCGGTAATTTCTGTCTGAAAGGTTGGAGCTTCATCAGGAACATTAGCGGCAACGCCAGGAACACCGCCGGTAGTAGCATCGGTTCCACTATACGTTTCGCTAATCCGGCGTGAACTCCGTAAAACACCGTTTTCTTCACCAGGGAAAAATCGCTCAGTTTCGATCTGTACCTGATCCCAATTCATCTTAGATGTCACTCTAACAACAGCTTTATCAGGACCAAGCACATTCCTAAGCATTGATTCAATGCGTAATTCCACATCATGCTCGAAGTTACGTTGGGCTTCAACCTGACTTGAACTTAAAACCATGGAAGCTGTATTAGCCGAAACAGTTCCATCAGCCAATACATTACCATTCATATCTACAATGGTTAGATTATCAGGAGTAAGGCCTTCTACTGCACTCGAAACCAAATGGCTAATAGCTTGCACTTGTTCCTCACTCAAACGTTGGCCAGACTCCAGATCTATTACAATAGAAGCAGTAGTAGGTTCTTCTTCCTCGCTAAATAAAGTAGGTTGAGGAATAACAATATGTACTCTAGCCGAGCGAACTGAAGTTAGGCTACTAATAGTTCGTGCTAGCTCCCCTTCTAAGGCACGCTGATAATTAACCTGTTGGAGAAAATCTGTCATACCCAGGGTTGCGTTATCAAATAATTCCATGCCAATGGTTCCTTCGCCTGGCAATCCCTGGCTGGCTAACGCCAGTCGAACTTCGTGAACCTGGTTAGTTGGCACGCGAATAGTGCTACCATTACCATCGATTTCATAACTAATGTTGTTCTCTTTAAGGTATTCTACTATAGCTGCAGCATCTTCGGTTTTTAAATCGGTAAAGGCAGATGAATACTCTGGCGATTGAGCCCAGGTAAAGAAGAATATAAGACCGGTTACGGCGGCTATCAAAAGAGCACCTAACCCAATCTTTCGGTTTAAGGAAAGTTGATTCCATATTTCGACAGGTTTGGGTTGGTTTGTGGAAACGAGTGACTGATTCACGGGTTATATCCGACAGTTCGGTTGTCTACACCTGCATTCGCATAATTTCTTGATATGCATCGACAATTTTATTGCGCACCTGCAATGCAAATCTAAAAGCAATATCTGCTTCTTGCATAGCAAGCATAACCTGATGCAGCTCAACATCTTCCCCAGCAGCCAAACTGGCTATAGCCTGGTTAGCTGTGATTTCTTTTTGACTCAAACTATTTATGGCATTGCCCAGTATCTGACTAAAGTTATCCATCGCTGATGTGGGTTGTCCACTAGAAAACGATGGGTTATTTGGCTGGACTATACTATTAACACTTGTTATGGGATCAATGGGCATTGGGTTACTCCTTACGCAGTCAAATAAGTTGGACAAATTGTAAAGGGAGGTAATTCGACTCATCCAACTCACAAAACTTAATCTATTTTTATAAAATTTTGGGACTAACTACGACCAATATCAAGTGCTCTAAGGGCCATATTCTTCAAAGAGTTAAATACAGTTACATTGGCCTCATAGGAGCGAGTAGCAGAAAGCATGTCGGTCATTTCGGTAACAATATTTACATTGGGGTAGGTTACAAAACCCTCTTCATCAGCATCGGGGTGATCAGGGTCATATACTCGATTACCAGGAGAGTCATCAGCCACAATTGCGGTTACATGCACTCCCTGTCCAGGTTTACTGTTGTTTACGGGAAAAGAAGTAGGAATAAAATTGGGGCCATCTTGTTTTGCTTCAAACACTACTTGCTGACGTTGATAGGGACCCCCTTCTTCGGTACGGGTCGTTTCAGCATTAGCCACATTATTGGCAGTCACATCCATACGTAAACGTTGGCTGGTTAACGCCGAAGCTGTAATTCGAAAAGCAGAAAAAATACCACTCATTATTTTGCTCCTGAAGCCATCTTCTTTAAAGCTTTAGCTAGTTCTGTAGGTCCATCTGGTCGAATAAGCGCGTGTTCATCCCAGGCCGAGTCGTGGCCGTTGGCCAAAATCCAGTAAGTGTAAGCAAAATTATAGGGTTCTCGCTGTTCTCGCATGTATTTGTATGCGTTGGTTACCATATCAATTTGTTTTTCTTCTGATACATGCTCAGTAATATGGGTGCCACCTTCGGTACCGATTATTGGCAGTGAACGGCCCAGTAATGCTTTTATTATGGCATCATATTGGCGAAAGCGCATAAATCCGTCAGGATCATTCAGAGGGCGAGGGCCAGTATAGTTATGCATGGATAGCCAGGATCTATCTAACAAATGTGTTAAACCACGCTTTTTAAGTCCAACAAGAGTTTGTTGTAGAAAACTTCGATCATCCATTTCACCTTGAGGGCTAAGTGCACCAAAGCCAGGCAAGCCTCCTGCATCAATTACTTGTCGAGCTGCTGTTGTCCATAGATCTAAGTAATGGTCTACATTAGGGTATTGCCCACCGGTTTCCACCATCAAATTGGGTTCATTGTAGATTTGAAAATAATCAACCCCAAGATTTTTATAGTGCTGAACCATCTCTTTAATATCGCCTTTAATAGGTGTAAGACCGGGGGTATAAATACGCATAATTGGTTCGATCCCGGCTTTAGTTAATTTCTTAACGAGATAATCATTTGCACCAATATCTGTTCCCTCATTAAGAAATAAAACCCACTTCATCCCCATTGATACAGCCTCGTTGACAAAGCGATCCACCACTTCGGGAGATTGACTAACAGTGGGAATCCAATGGACACCTTGTCCGTTATCTGCAGGTGGACGAGGGTAATCGACAAGAGAAAGAGGCTTGGTCGAGGTGAATAATCCCATCGAAGATGTATTAATAGAAGCGGGTGGAGTAATTGCCTGGAGTTCCGTAGTGTTTTTAACAACTGAGCCTTGTGTTACTGTGTCAAAAATGTTCTGCAATTCAATAGCCGAAATTTTAGCTGAACGATTCAAATCTGGATGTAACCAAGGGCGGTTTATACGAGGTGTAGAATGCGCCGCTAAAAAATTAAGACTACGCCAACGGTTAAGTGGCGGTTTTGAAGATACAGGCACTCTTTGCTCGTTTTTTAGAGAAGAAGTGAGTTGCGCATTATCCAAGGCTTGAGAGAAATTGGTTGCAGCTTGCTGATTCGAGGCTATTTGCGTAGAGGATGAAACAAAACCTGTTGTTATTGGTTGTGTTTCATTCATTATAGAGTTTTTCAACTGAAATTCTGAAGTCATAAATGACACCTAATATCCACGTTCAAAGAGTTTACGAAAAAACTATAACACGCTCCCCAGCAACTTTCAGTAAACTTAACGTGAACTGGAAGTTAAGGTTACGTAAATAGGTATTACTGCCTGCTAAAATGGCTAAAGTTTCTGTTATTTTATCCGATAAAGTTTGTACCCTCTTTACAACTAATGAACGAGTTGCTTCTATTATAGTCTGAGCAACTATACTTTTAGTGCCCTCTGCGATTTACGAAAAGTTTATGCTCCGTTAACGTGGCATTTACTGACACTCCTATGTATCAATGTTATATTGGCTACTGATAGGAGTAATCGACTTCCCTACCCTATTTAGGAAGGCTATTGTGATGATAAAAGTAACGCGTTTTGATGCTAGTGAATTTTGGGTTAATTCCGATATAATCGAATTTATAGAAGAAACCCCTGATACTGTTATTTCGTTGATCAATAAAGACAAAATTGTGGTAAAAGAGTCAGCCGAAACGATTGTTAACGCTATTGTTGAGTATAAAAAACGAATTTTTCATTCCCAACCACCAATTGTAAACAAGGAGGAATAGGCGGATGGAAATTTCAACAGGGTTAGGAATGCTTGTAGTTTTAGCAGCTATGGGTGCTTCTATTATGATTGACGGCGGTAATCCGGCGGCCTTACTCAACGTTTCTGCAATTATAATGGTAGCAGGTGGATCAATTGGAGCAGCATTAATTGGCTATCCTATAGGCGTGGTTAAGAAATTACCTTCACTAATGGCTCAAAGCTTTCAAACTGTCAAATCCGACCCAAAAGCTATTATCAATCAATTTGTGGCCTTAGCCGACCAAGCCCGCCGCGAAGGGTTACTATCTTTAGAGGAAGAAGCTAATAAAGTTGAAGATCCACTAGTCAAAAAAGGGTTAATGCTTATTGTCGATGGCGTGGACCCTTCAGTAGTACGCGATGTATTAGAAATAGATAATGAGATGACATCACGTCGACACAGCGTAGGTATAGCATTGTTAGAAAACTTAGGAGGGCTTGGCCCATCAATGGGAATGGTTGGTACAGTTATGGGGTTGGTGGGTGTGCTGCAGAACCTATCAGACCCTTCAACGCTAGGTCCATCTATTGCTATCGCTTTTCTAACCACTCTGTATGGCGTGTTATTAGCCCACTGCCTTTGGAATCCTATGGCGAGCAAGTTAAAGCAAAAAGACAAAACCGAAGCCATGGCACGTGAGATCATTGTTGAAGGTACTTTATCCATCCAAGCGGGCGAAAACCCTCGAATTGTACGTGAAAAGTTAGAATCCTTCTTATTACCTAAACTGCGCGGCCAGGAAGGGGCTGATGGCGGAGCATAAATAATGGCTCGAAATAAAGATGCAATACCCGATGGGCCGCCGGATGAAAAGTGGTTAGGGACTTACGGTGACCTTGTAACACTACTGTTAGTATTTTTTGTAGTTTTGTATTCTATGGCTAATACCGATCTTAAGAACTTTCAAAAAGTTGCTTGGTCACTGAGGGTGGCCTTTAATGGTGTAGGTGAAGAACCTGCATCTGCAATAGTAGGGGATGCTAATAGTGCCACCACTTCAACTGAGGTTGCTTCTGCGCCATTATTCACTGATAATCTACCGTCCAAACGACGTGACTTTGTGCGAGTCAGTACTGAACTAACCTCTTTTGCTAGAGAACTGAATGTAGATGGTGAAATTAGCATTAATATGAATCTAGAAGGCATCATCATTAGCTTGTCAGAACGTTTGGCATTTGAACCTGGTAGTTCGGAACTTCGTGAAGAGGCTAAGCAAGTATTAGATGAAATCGTAATTATTTTGCAAACTATTGACAATCCAGTACGGGTTGAGGGGCATACCGATGATATCCCAACCAATAACCCTATGTATCCTAGTAACTGGGAATTATCATCAATGCGGGCAGTATCAGTTGTAAGATACCTAGCGGAAGAGGGAGGCATCGCGCCGGAACGGCTCTCAGCATCAGGCAATGCCGAATTCAAGCCATTGGTACCTAATGATAGTCGGAACAATAGAATGATAAACCGTCGAGCTGATGTTGTTGTTATCTATCCAACTGACTCTCGTCGCTTTTCCATTACGTGGCCGACCTCACAAAATTAGTTATCTCTTCAGAAAGGATGCATTAATGAAAAAGTTTCTTAACCCGAAAATTCTCATACCCGTTTTAGGTATAATTATTTTGCTAGGGTCGGCATTGTATGTACTATTAGCGCCAGATACCTGGTGGAAGCCATTTTATATTAGGGTAGAAGATCCAGCTGCTGTGGCTACTACCCAAACTCAAGGGGATATAGCTGCACCGCAAGCCGTCACCTCATCCCAAACGATGCAAACTCAAGAAGTACAATCTGTTGGCTATTTCCAAGGACGCCAACCCTTGGGAATTATGTATGCACTAGATCCTAAAGTCGTCAATCTAGCCGAACCAGGAGGTCTACGCTACTTAAAAGCAACCATTACCTTAGAGTTATGGCCCCTTGAAGATTTCTCCAACATCGAAGAGGAAGAACGTACTCAAGCCGAAGAAAAATTTTTGGAAACAATAGATGCTCGTCGACCCAAAATCGATGATATTGCTACATCTCTTTTATCAAGTAAAGCTTTTACTGATATTGCGACTATAGAAGGTAAAGAGCAGCTAAAACAGGAACTCTCCACGGCTATCAACGATTCTCTAGGATATCAAGGCGTTGTTAACGTTTATTTCACTGATTTTGTTATTCAGTAACTTATGGAACGAGATAAAAAATCCCTGTCTCAAAAAGAAATAGATGCTCTGCTTTCTATTTTACCTAACGAAGAGGCATCTCGCCCTGGGGCAGATCGGTTTATTGGTTCGGCAAAAACGTATGATTTTCGTTCACCCGATAAGTTCTCGAAAGAACAAATCCGAACCTTACAAATGATCCATGAAAATTTCACTCGACGTGTTAGTTCATCATTAGCAGCTTACTTACGCGCCGCTGTTCAATTATCTTGTGTGCACATTGAACAAGGTAGTTTTGCTGATTTCATTCAAAATATTCCTACCTCTTCTTTAGCTGCTGTACTTAAAATGGATCCTCTACCAGGGCGTATTTTACTTACCTTAGATGCATCCACTATTGCAGTTGCTGTAGATCGTATGTTGGGGGGCTTTGGACGCCCTATTACCCAAGGACACCAAATTACAGATATAGAACAATCACTAGTGCAAGGAGTTATTCAGTATCTGGCTACCGAACTACGAGAAGCTTGGCGCAATGTAATAACGCTTAATATTAATATAGAAGAGACCACTCTAAACCCTGAATTTGTACAGGTGGCTTTACCCACAGATGCTGCTGTATTTTTGGGGTTTGAATTTAAGGTCCGTGAAAATAATGGGTCTATGAGTATTTGTATTCCATACTCAGTACTAAAGCCTATAGTCTCCGAATTAAGTCCACATACTTGGGTTACTGGCGAAAATGAACAAGCTGGTAATCACCAAAAAGGTTTATTTTCTCATCTGAAGCAAACGCAAGTCGACCTATCTGTTTTATTAGGAGAAATAACTGTTGATTTTGAAGAATTACTTCATCTTCAAATAGGAAATGTACTCCCACTTGACACAATAGTAAATAGACCTTTGCCAGTATTAGTGGGAAACTCTAAAAAATATATAGGCCAACCTGGTTTATCGGGTAGTTATATGGCCATTCAAATTACAGCAGTTGTGGAGGACATATCTTAATGGATGAACTTGCTCTTGATCCAAATGAATTAGCTCAAATACTAGGTACAGTAGAAGAAAGAGGACAAACTGCCTCGAGCAAGTCCTCTGGGGTTACATCTCACACTAACAGATCTTCAACTCCTCCCCTTACTGCTCGACCTGCACAATTTGCTCCTTTGCAATCGCCTGGTTCTATTTCTTCTTCTACAAATTTGGATTTACTGCTTGGTGTTTCTCTGCGCGTCACTGTTGAGCTAGGTCGTACGAAGATGAATATTGAAGAAGTTTTACGATTAGGTCCTGGATCAGTTGTAGAATTAGATAAATTGGCTGGGGAGCCAGTGGATGTATTAGTTAACGAGCGACTAATTGCCCGCGGCGAAGTTGTTGTACTTGATGACCGCTTTGGTGTACGCATCACCGATGTATTACCTCCAGCCCAACGTATTAACTCCTTATAATGCTTTATGACATCATCATGTTCACATATAAATAAACATTTGTGGAAGGACCAATCCACTATGAAAAGGTGGTTCCTACTTTTAGTAGTTAGTGCAAGTATTTTATTGTTATGGAGTCAGTTTATTGCAGCTCCAATTACTGATGCCCCCGGTAACAACACTAATGTCACGCAAACTCAAAAAGATGCAACTGATGCATTAGATAAAGAAGACCCGTTTTTAGCTGAATACGACCCAAACTCTGATCTATTCTTCAATTCTGAAACTATGAATGACGGTTCATTATGGCAAGGAGGGATCGAATTAGCTCTTAAACTTGCGCTTGTATTAAGTATGATTTACTTAGTGATTGGGGGATTGCATTGGTTACAGAAAAAGCAAAAAAATATAGATAGAAGTGAGACCGCTATTCGTATATTAGAAACAACTGGACTAGGCCCCGGCAAATCTTTACACCTAATAATCGTGGGCGAAAAAACTCTCCTCATTGGTACTACCGAACAGCAATTTACCTTACTAGCAGAATTAGAGAATGTGATATTACCAATGCAAGATAATGAAGAGGAGGAAAACCCAGCTTTTTTATTTGAAAGAGAACTACAAAAACAACAGTGTGCCCAAACCAGCCTAGCCTCAGACTTGAAAACAAAGCTTGATGGTTTGCGGACTAGTATTCAACATTTTCGCAGCTCCGTAAGGGAATCAGTACAGTGAAATGGTTTCCGATTTGCAAAAACTCTCGCAAAAAACTCTTAATTCTTTTATCTATATTCTTCTTATTTTTTACTACAGGATGCAGCAATGTAGATACATCGCCTATATTTGATGTAGGCAATCAAGTAGTTAACAGTAGCGATCCACAAGCAGTAAGCAGTAGTTTGCAAATTTTGCTACTACTAACCGTCTTAAGTCTAGCGCCAGCCCTTTTAGTTGTAATTACTGCTTTTACTCGTATTGTAATTGTTCTATCTTTTGTACGAAACGCCCTCGCTGTTCCTCAAGTACCACCTAATCAAGTAATTGTGGGATTGGCACTTTTTTTAACAATGTATGTTATGGCTCCAACCTGGAACAAAATTAATCAAGATGCATTACAGCCTTATTTTGATGGGGAGATAAGCCAACAGGAGGCATATGAGATAGGTATTATCCCCATAAGAGAATTCCTGTTTAAACAGACTCGTGAGCGTGACCTAGCTCTCTTTATGCATTTATCTGACTTACCCCGTCCAGAAACCCGCGCCGATATACCAAACCACGTGTTAATTCCTGCTTTTATTATTAGCGAATTAAAAACAGCTTTTCAAATGGGTATTGTAATTTTTGTACCATTCCTCGTTATTGATATGGTAGTAGCAAGTGCCTTAATGTCAATGGGCATGATGATGTTACCTCCTTCGCTTATCTCATTACCGTTTAAATTGCTGCTTTTTGTTATGGTAGATGGTTGGCATCTGATTGTACGCTCGCTCGTAATGAGTTTTGGCAATGGGTAATAAAAAATCCGAAATCAAAAGTATAGGGTGTAAAAGGAGACTTTAATGACAGAAACATTCGTAATGAATTTGGGCAGAGATGCAATAACCATAACTCTGATTTTGGCCGCTCCAATGTTAGGAGTCAGTCTTATCGTGGGTTTAGTTGTCAGTTTATTTCAGGCTGTTACCCAGATCAATGAGATGACACTTACTTTTGTACCGAAGTCGTTGGCTTTAATGCTAGTTTTTATATTTATGGGACCCTGGATGTTACAACAAATAATTCATTTTACAGTAAAGTTATTTGAGATGATTCCGTATATGGTACAGTAAACAAAGTAAATATCTAAATTTTTACAACCACGCCCGAAGAAATCAGGATTACGCCTCCAAATTTCAACTGCAAGAAAATGTGATTAAACAAAATTTTCTCTTACACCCAATCGATGATGAATCATTGCTGGGATATGGGAGAACCATCATGAGCCTTACTTAAATGCGTAGACTCTACTGTGATTTTAGATTGTCAATTCGTTGTTGAACGATCACACCATTTTTGTAACCAAGCACGATAGCGCGTTGTAGTGAGGACTCGGCAATGTCGAACTGCCCAAGGAGTGCATAGGCAAGGGCTAAATTAGCATGAGCTGTGGCGATAGTTTCATTTAGGCGGATGGCTTCATTTAGAACTTCGATAGCTGCTTCGGGTTCGTTGCGTGAAACGTAGACCGCGCCTAAACTGGCATAGGCAAAAGCATATTCAGGATTGAGATTAATAGCACGTTTGTGACTCGACTCGGCTTCTTTGAGATTGCCCAAATAAAAATAGGCATTACCCAAATTATTCCAGGCCTGGAAAGACTCAGGATCGATTTCGACCGCCTTCTTATGGGCTGCCAAGGCATCATCAAATTGATCAAGCTGATCGTAAGCGCTGCCAATTAGTGTATAAACTTCTGCCAGATTGTGCTCTGTTACTCCAGCTTCGATAGCCAACTTAAACTGCTGAATGGCCTTCGTATAATCGCCGTTATCATACGCTTCGAGCCCCTGATCGACTAACATGTCTCCGGAACTTTTGGCCGGTTGGCTGCATATAAAACCCATCGTAAAAGATAGAATACTCATTGACAGCAGGGAACAGAACAACCTCAGCACGTTTCTACGTGTAACAGTGAGAGACGTTATCATTACTTCAGATACTTATCGAACCAGCGCAGGATATGATTGAGCCGCGCAATTCGTCGGTCAGCACGGCCACCGCGTGATAGGCCATGGGACTCATCTGGGAAACGAACTAATTCGGTATCGACACCCAACGTTTTGAGCGCTACAAAAATTTGCTCACTCTGCTCGATGTCACAACGAAGATCTTGCTCACTATGAATGACGAGCGTAGGCGTTTTGGACTGACCAATATATTTGATAGGCGACTGTCGCCAGTAAGTTTCGTGATCGTCCCAGAAGTAGGTATTTGGTCCAAATAGAGCCGGCCAAACACCGGCTAAATCACCAGAACCGAACATACTAATGCTATTACTGACGCTACGCTGCGCCACCGCAGCTTTAAAGCGATCAGTATGGCCAATGATCCAAGTGGTCATAAAACCACCGTAGCTACCGCCTGTTACCCCCATACGTGCTGGATCGATGTAGGGTTTTTGCTCGATAAGATCGACCCAGGCCATCAGGTCGGCATAATCTTTGTTGCCCCAGTCGTTGTAGATGGCTTTAGTATGGTCCTCACCGTAGCCAAGCCCGCCACGCGGGTTGCAGAAGTAGACAACGTAGCCATGCGCCGCTAAGAAGTAGAATTCGTGCATCATAAAGTTGCCGTATTGAGTCATCGGGCCGCCGTGAATCTCTAATATTGAGGGGTATTGCTTGTTGGGGTCAAAGCCCGGCGGGGTAAGAATCCAGCCTTGTAAATCGTTATTGTCAGGCCCATTGAACCACACTTCTTGCACAGCGCCTAAATCTCTGGCCCGCAGCAGACTCTGATGATGGTATGTCACCAATCGCGAGTCATTTGTGGTCAGGTCAGTAGCGATAATTTCGCCTGGTGAGGTCATTGTAGCGAAGAGATAGGCTAGTTTGTCGGTACTACGACTTAAATGAAATTCATCGACTACGCCGGTCTCTGTCACAATATTTTGCAATTCAGTGCCGTCGACGGCGATTGATTTAAGCTGTGTGTCGCCGTGGTAGGTGACTTGAAAATATAGAGTACGACTATCAGCCGACCAAATAGGGGGCATCGTTTGCATGCTACCGATATCGTTAAGCGTTTCATGACCGACGTGCAGATCGTGATTACCGGTTAAGTTGACCGCCGGACTATTGCCGTAGGTAGGTACAACCCACAGGTTGATGTTTTGCCATAGATTGGTTTTGCCGCCCTCTTGATAGAAAGCAATCCACCAACCGTCCGGTGAGAAACGAGCGTGCGATTTAGGCCCAGGGGTAGTCTCGATTTTGTAGAGCTCGTTGTTAGGCACAGAGATGACGTATAGTTCAACCTGATCCCAATCGAGATCGGGGTTTTCGGCTCGATTAGAATGAAACAGAATTTTGCCACCATCAGGCGACCAGTGAGGATCGAATTCATCATAGATTTTGCCATCGGTGAGCTGCTTGGCCCGACCATTGCGCGTGTTGACAGTCCAGATATGCCATCGTTCTTGGGGCAGAAAGCCTTCGCCATCATGCTTGTAAAACAGCCGGGTGATGTGGCGTTCGACAATACCTAACTTCTCTTTTTGTGCGTCAGCCTCTCGCTCGAGAACATCTTGGTCTTTCTTGCGGAAATTAAAAACAAGCTGCCTACCATCCGGTGACCATTCGAAACTACCGAATTCGCCCTTGAGATGGGTCAAGGGTCTTGCTTCACCGCCATCGAAAGGAATGATGTAGATTTGGGATTGTTCTTTGTCGGCCCGATTAGAGACAAATGCAATCTCCCGGCCGTCAGGCGACCAGCAGGGTTGAGAGTCGACCTGATCGCCATAGGTAAATTGGCGCGGCCGACCGCCGGAAGTGGGGGAAATCCACAGATTATAAAATTTACTCTGAGTGGTTTGGTCGATGCGCTGCCGACAGTAAATTAC
>JAGRBY010000173.1 GCA_020433835.1 Anaerolineae bacterium
GCCTTACAAAGATACAACCTGGCTAATAATATTGAGATCAAACGTGATGGAGCTGAAGCTCTTGATTTTATATTCTGTCGCGGGCGATACTCCCAACGGGATATTGAAAAAAGACCGAAGATTATCTTGCTTGATCTAAAGCTCCCTAAAATTGACGGTCTGGAAGTCCTTAAAAAGATAAAATCAGATGAACAAACACGCCATATCCCGGTTGTAGTTATGACTTCCTCAAATCAAGAGCGTGATATCGTTGAAAGTTATGAGTTGGGAGTAAATAGCTACATTGTCAAACCTGTTGATTTCGAACAATTTGCTGATGCTGTACGGACGATAGGATTTTATTGGCTTCTTCTCAACGAGCCGCCCCGTTAATTTTAACAGTGTATTCATCTATGTCATCCTACTTTTTAACCATACCCCATTTCACCGAGAGTTAAGTGCTGTGTTAACACCTCTAAACGTCTTGATGCTTGAAGATAGGCCAAGCGATGCTGAATTAATTATTTACGAACTTCGTCAGGCCGGATTTGAGCCAAATTGGAAGTGTGTCGAAACCGAGACAGATTACATTGCTCATTTGAATTCGGAAGTTGATTTAATTTTGTCTGATTACACACTACCCGCTTTTGATGCGCTTCATGCCCTGCATGGATTGCAAAAACGAGGGCTTGATATCCCCTTTGTTGTAGTAACCGGTACTATCAGCGAAGAGGCGGCTGTGGCCTGTATGAGGGAAGGCGCAGATGATTATCTCTTAAAAGATCGATTGGCTCGGCTTGGAACTGCTGTAAGGCAAGCTTTAGAGCAAAAAGCACTTCGACAAGGTAAGACGCAGGCCCAAACTGCCCTGCGCAAAAGTGAGGCCCGTTTTCGACTATTGGCTGAGAATACTTCTGATATTGTCTGCCTGCACACTCCTGATGGTCGTTATATTTATATTAGCCCTTCATTTAAACAGGTTTTAGGTTACGAAATTGACTGGATATGTGGGCAGGATCCTTTTGCTCTTTTTCATCCCGAAGATGCCGATGTTGTTCGAGAGAAGATAGAACAAGCTGTACGGAATGATCAGCCTCTATCGAAAGTTAGTTACCGTATGCGGCATCACTCTGGCGGCTATATATGGCTTGAAACTGCTGTTCAGCCGGTTTATGACGAATCAGGGCAAATCAGCCATCTTGTCACCTCATCGCGCGATATTACAGAGCGTAAAAAAGCAGAAGAAAAATTAGAGCAAAGAGCTGCTCAACTCGCACTCATTAACGAAATTGGGGGGCAAATTGCTGCTGTTTTAGAGCTGGAAACGCTCTTAACCCGAGCAGCCCGCTTGGTAAAAGAATCGTTTGATTATCATCACGTTGCTTTGTTCTTAATTGAGGGTGAGGTCCTTCGTTTGAAGGCGGTCGCCGGTTCATATGATCAATATTTCCCAGAAGATCATAGCCAATCTTTAACAAAGGGTATTAATGGTTGGGTTGCTCGCAACGGCGAAAAGCTTGTGGCCAACGATGTGCAGAATGAGCCTCGTTACACCTCACTTATTGCAGAGCACAGTGTAACCCAGGCCGAGCTATGTTTACCTATCAAGGTGGCTGGTCAAACCGTGGGTGTTCTCGATATTCAAAGCCCGCATCGCAATGCGTTTGGTAAAAATGATATTATCGCGATGGAAGCCTTAACAAACCAGATTGCCGTGGCCATCAAGAATGCGCATTTGTATGAACAAGCCCAACAAGAAATTATCGAACACCGCGAAACTGAAAAAGCGTTGCGAGAAAGCGAAGAACGTTTTAGGCAGGTTATCACCTCTATCAGTCATCACGTTTATATGACAGAGGTAACAGCCGAGCAAATTATTGTAAATCGCTATTTATCACCCAATGTCGAAAACTTAACGGGTTACCCTCTTGCTGAATTTCTATCTAATGGCGGCTTTTGGTCGTCAACAGTTATTCACCCCGATGACCATGGTCTAGAAGTGGCTCACTTAGCCCGTTTGGCGCGTGGCAAAAATAATCAAATCGAGTATCGCCTTATTAAAGCAAATGGTGATGTAATTTGGGTTCTTGATAACGCCCATGTAGAAAGCAGTGGCACTTCTCAAATAATTTATGGTGTTGTGAGTGATATTACAGAGCGTAAACAAGCCGAGGAAGAAATTGTCCGGCTTTACCAAGCCGAACGAGCACGCTATCAAGAAACCGAAACCCTGCGCCAAGCCGCGTTAGCTTTGGCCTCCATTGTTGATATGGATCAAGTTGTAGAGAGTGTGCTCATCCATCTCCAAAAAGTGGTCAATTATGATGGGGCATCATTACTACTATTGCAAGGCGATGTACTGAAAGTAATTGGCACCCAAGGGCTTTTGAAGCCACATAAAGAGGTTGGTCATAAGATATTGGTAAGCGATAACCCCAATGCAGTAGTCATATTAGAAGGCACCGAACCTCGCATTATAAATGCAACACTAGACGACCTTCTCAATACTGACTACTCAACTGACCGAGCGAAAAACGCAGTTTATAGCTGGTTAGGTGTCCCTCTACGTTTGGGTGAGCGAGCTATTGGTATCCTATGTCTTAACAAGCATGAGCCTGATTTTTATACGGAAACCCATGCTCGTTTGGCCAGTGCTTATGCTGCGCAGGCGGTTATTGCTATTGAAAATGCCCGACTCCACACCGAAACTAACCAGCGAGCACATCAGTTGGCCGTTATCCATGAGCTTGATCACGCTATCACCGCCAGTTTGCGGATAGATGATGTCTATCAGGTTTTTGCTCGCCATACAAAACGGCTTATATCATACCACGCTATGTCCATCATATTGCGAGACAATGATAGTGTAAGTGTCGCTTTTGGAGCCGGAATTAACAGTTTGCCGGTTGGCAAGACAATCCCTTTAAAGAATTCAGCTGTTGGTCTGGTTATTACGCAGGGCCAGCCCATGATTCGGAATAATATTTCCGCCGATATACGGTTTTCTGAGGATGAAGAAATTATTAGCCATGGAACTCACTCAGAAATGATCATTCCTCTTCGCGTTAAACGTTCGGTTATCGGTACCTGGAATATTGGGCATCAACAAATTGGGGCTTACAACCCTGACGATTTAGGTGTTGTACAATCTATGGCCGATCAGCTTGCTCTGGCGATAGAAAATGCCCAACTGTTTGAACAAGCTCAACAAGAAATTGCCGACCGCAAGCAAGCTCAAGAAGAGTTAGAGGCCGAACGCGCTTCGTTGGCCTACCGTATCGAAGAGCGAACCTCTGAACTGCAAGTGGCCAATAATGAATTAGCCCGGGCTTCCCGATTAAAAGATGAATTTTTGGCCAGTATGAGCCATGAATTGCGCACCCCTCTCAATGCTATTTTGGGCATGGCCGAGATTTTGCAAGATCAAGTCTATGGTCCTGTTACCGAAAAACAGGTAAAGTCGATCCGTACTATTGAGCATAGTGGTCGGCATTTGCTCTCGCTTATCAACGATATTCTTGATCTCTCCAAGATTGGGGCCGGTAAATTATCATTAAACCCTAACCCTGTTGTTGTGAAAAATGTGTGTGAGGCCAGTCTTCAATTTGTAAAACAAATGGCCCATAAGAGCAGAGTAAAGGTTCAAGCCAATTATGACGATGTGGTTCAAACCCTGTTGGCTGATGAGCTACGATTAAAGCAAATTTTAGTTAATCTGTTGAGTAACGCCGTGAAATTTACACCAGAAGGTGGGCGTGTGGGTTTAGATGTTAGTGGTGATCCAGTCAGGCAGATGGCCAAATTCACAGTGTGGGACACTGGAATTGGTATTGCTCACGAGGACATGGGCAAACTCTTTCAACCCTTCATCCAACTGGACAGCCGTCTAGCACGAGAATTTTCCGGCACAGGCTTGGGACTTTCTTTGGTATATCGCTTCACCGAAATGCATGGTGGAAGTGTAGCCGTAGAAAGCGAAGTTGGGCAAGGGAGTCGTTTTACGGTCACACTTCCATGGCAGCCGCCAACTGGAGAAAAATTGATGTCTAATGATAACTACACTTCGCAAAATGGAAATACAGTGGTGAAAAAAGATAGTAACCGAAGATCATCGCCTGTTGTCTTGCTGGCCGAAGATAATGAGGCCAATATCGAGACCATGTTTGATTATTTAACGGCCACCGATCACCAAGTTTTTGTGGCACGTAATGGCCTTGAAGCCACACAAAAGGCCCAAGAACGGCATCCTGACATTATCCTGATGGATATCCAAATGCCGGAAATGGATGGCTTAGAAGCGATTCGATATTTACGAAGTGTTCCCGATTTAATGTCTATTCCGGTAATAGCCTTAACCGCGCTCGCTATGCCGGGTGATAGAGAACGCTGCTTAGCAGCCGGAGCGAGTGATTATCTCAGCAAACCGGTAAGTTTGAAGCAGCTCATTGATGTAATTAACGTGCAACTGGAGCGCCGTAATGTGCAATCAGTTTAAGATTTCAATAGCCTATTCAATTTTTATTTCAATAAAACGCTCGGCGAGCGCCGGTTGCTCTCCATGAGTCAAAGGTAACTAACTATATGCAGCAAAGCAGTATTATTTTAATCGTCGATGACGAGCAATATGGTCGAGACACATTAGAAGGTCTTCTCCACAGTCGAGGGTACGAGTTGGTTTTTGCCCGTAACGGTCCCGAAGCACTAGCCAAGGCAGAAATTGTGACCCCGGATGTGATTTTACTCGATGTCATGATGCCAGAGATGAACGGGTTTGAAGTCTGCCAACGCATTCGAGCCAATCCACGGCTGGCTGAAATCCCTATCATTTTATTGACCGCTCTAGGTGATTACGATTCTCGTTTGACCGGTATCAAATCGGGTGCTGATGACTTTATCACAAAACCGTTTGATGCCGTTGAACTGCGAGCCAGAATTCATACTACCACCCGTCTCAATCGGTATCGACGGCTTAAGGAACAGCGGGCCAGATTTGAGTGGGTTGTGGACCAAGCCGATGATGGATATCTGGTTGTCAACGAACGGGATACAATTTTGTATTGTAATGCGACAGCACGACTTTACCTGGAACTACCGGCTAATGATGAAAAAGTAAGTAGCCGTTCTTTTATAGAAACTATTCAGCTTCAGCATTACGAACCTCAACCCTTTGAGGCTTGGACAACGTGGCCTAACATTCCCACCAATGAGCTGGCCTTACCACGCTATCTGGTTAGGCCCGAAACATCAACAGCTGAAGCTTTTTGGTTGCAAGTAAATATTTTTGAAGGGCCGGCTAAAGCAGAGGCCGGACGGATTATTCGATTACGGGATGTTACGCAACAAATGACCTTACAACGGGATATGCGAGGATTTCACGCTTCGGTGCTGCATAAGCTGCGCACTCCGCTGACTATCGCCACCAGTAGTTTGCAACTGCTTACTGAGCATGCCCAACAGCTGCCTCTTGATGAAATAATTAGTTTTTCAAAAACGGCCTATCTTGGTGTTAAACGGTTAAAGCATGTGGTTAATGACGTTCTGCAATATATGCATGTTCCTACTCTGGTAGAACCCGAAGAAGGCTTTAAACTTTCTCAACTGCCGGAGGTAGTAAATCAACTTTGTGACTCGTTAGGTTTAAGGGACATCACCGTAGCTGAATTAAATTATCCCGAAAATATGCAATTAAAGCTATCGCACCAGGCTGTGGAACTAATACTGATTGAAATTTTAGAGAATGCTAAAAAGTTTCATCCCAACCAAAATCCTTCTGTAGAAGTCTCTGTAAGTTATGCTGGTAATGAAAAGATCATTTTGAGGATAAGCGACAATGGGCTTACTCTTTCGCCGGAGCAGTTGCGTAAAGTTTGGACACCATATTATCAGGGTGAAAAATATTTTACCGGGGAAATAGACGGTATCGGATTAGGCTTATCAATGGTATCTTCTTTGGTTTGGGGGGTAGGAGGCCGGTGTTCCATTTTTAATTGTAGCCCAGGCCCTGGCGTTACAATAGAACTTGTACTTCCATTAAACTAAATGATGAAACCGTACCTGGAGAGATAGATGCGAGAACAACCACACATACTTATTGTTGATGATGAACCGACCTCTCGAGACACAATGGAGGGTCTACTTTACAAAGAGGGTTACCATTTAACCTTTGCCTCCAATGTCTCTGGTGCCTTAGATCAGCTTGATCAAACTGAGCCGGATGTTATTCTTATGGATGTTATGATGCCCGGTATAGACGGCTTTGAAGCTTGTCGTCGCATTAAAAATGACAAACAATGGCAGCATATCCCTCTCGTTTTGGTTACGGCCCTTAATAGTAAGGAAGATATTGTTCGTGGCCTTGATGCAGGGGCTGATGAATTCTTGTCTAAACCCGTCAACGGCATTGAATTACGGGCCAGGGTGCGCTCAATGTTGCGTATCAAAAAACAGTACGACGAATTATCAAGAATGTTGCGGCTTCGCGAAGATTTGGCCAGCATGATTGTTCACGATTTGAGAGTGCCGCTAACCTCTATTTTGGGATTTAGCGAGTTACTCCTGGTGGAAAAAAATGTTGATGAGCAACAGCGTACGGATCTCGAACGAATTTATCATCAAGCGCAGCGAATGAATAGCTTAATAAACGACTTGTTATTACTGGCTAAGGCTGAATGCGATCAGTTTATCCTCAATCGATCGACTGTAGACATAACCCAACTTGTTCAAGATGTTGAGCGTGATCATCAAATTATTGCCCAGTCTAAAAAAGTGAAGCTGGTTGTTCAACTGCCTAAACAACCTCAACATATAATGCTCGATAAAAATCTTTTCCACCGTGTTCTTGATAATGTGGTTTCAAATGCCTTAAAGTTCTCCCCGGCTAACAGTACGGTTACGTTAAGGGTAGAACAATGTTCTTCAAATAGTTCTCATCAACATATTCAGATAAAAGTAATAGATCAAGGTCCGGGTATTCCTCTTGAACATCGTCTTCGGATTTTTAATAAGTTTGAAATTGTAACTTTAAAACAGCAAAAAGTATCGCAAATCGGCTTGGGATTGGCTTTTTGCAAGATGGTTATGGAGGCTCATGGGGGAGAAATTTGGGTAGAAGATAATATACCTACTGGGTCAGCTTTTGTTTTACAACTATAGCCACTTGTTGTAACTGAATTTGTATCCTCAATTGTTAAATCAGTAATTCTTCGCGATAACCACGTTATCTTTATATGATACCCTGTAATGCCTGCTTATTTAAGTTGGCCGTATTCACTTCTTGAGGAAAGTTTATGACAATGTTTAACCTTAATAGCACCGTGCTCATTGTCGATGACGAAGAGGCGGGGCGCGATATCTTAAAAGGTCTGTTATCAAAACAGGGCTATCACCTGTATTTTGCCAAAAATGGTTCCGAAGCGCTGGCGAAAGCTTCACAATTGACGCCAGATTTAATTTTGCTTGATGTCATGATGCCAGAAATGGATGGATTTGAGGTATGCCAACATATTCGAAACGATCCTCACCTTGGCGAGATCCCAATTTTGCTAATTACTGCCTTAGACGACCACGAATCGCGGCTGCATGGTATCGCAGCAGGGGCTGATGATTTTATTTCCAAACCGTTTAACGGTGCCGAGTTGAAAACGCGGGTGCGAACTATTACTCGGCTTAACCGTTATCGTCGCCTATTGGTTGAACGCATGTATCGGCATGAGGCCGAACAAGAGGTTTATCGTCGTAATCAGGAACTTACGTTACTAAACAACGTTATTACTACCGTCGCTTCAACATTTGATACCAAAGAAATTGTACACATTGCGTGCGATGCAATGACCCAAATTTTTGAAAGCTTTTCGTCAGCCACAGCCGTGCTGTTTAGTCAGACACCTATGCAGACGGATAAAGTTGTTGAATATAATTCTGTAGAATTTAGCATAGAACCTTACAATAATTCGTCTGCTACAGGCCATTCGGAAAGAATATCGTTGGTTTCCCATCTATCGCAGCAGGAAATTAAAGCCTGTACCACGCCTCAAATATTTATTCGAGGGCAATATGGCCGTCAATTACCGCAGATTTACAGGCTTATGGACGATTATGCTATTAACTCTTTAGTTCTTGTCCCTCTACTTACACGCGACGAAACTATTGGGTTTATCGAACTTAAGAACAGCGAACGCTGCCAGGTCCATGAGCGAACGCTTTATCTGGCACAAAGTATTGGAGCTGCTGTGAGTCAGGCTCTTGAAGCCGCTAAACTCTACGAAGATTTACAAAGGTATGTTGAGAATCTAAAAGGCATTGTAGCCGAGCAAACCTTTGAATTGAGAATGGAGCGTGATCGTACAAAAAGTATTCTCGATGCTCTCGGTGAGGCCGTTGTGGTCACGGATGTTAATGGTGTAATTGAATATGTCAACCCTGCCGTCGAGCAGTTGACCGGCTATGAAAGTCAATGGTTGGTAGGTCGAGAATGGAAAGGTTTTCGTCGCACAGACGCAGAGCCGGATTTATATGAGGAAATTAGCACAGCCGTAAGGGCCGGAAGGATTTGGCGTGGTGAGGTTTACCAAGATCGTCAAGATAACACCTCTTACGATGCGGCTTTAACTGTCGCTCCGTTGTTTGATCCCCACCTTACCAATCACGTTATTGGTTTTGTCAGTATCCAGCGTGATATTTCGCCCATAAAAGAGGCAGAACGCCTCAAAGATAAATTTGTGGCTAATGTCACCCACGAACTCAGCACACCCCTTTCCATCGCCACCCTTCTGGCCGACAATTTAGGCTCTTTATATGAGCACATTGATGATAAAAAACGCCGGAAAATGATCCAAGATATTCAGAAACATATGCGCGTATTGAACAAACTGGTCGATAGTGTCTTGGAAATTTCGCATCTTGATAATGAGCCTATTACGTTGACAAAACAGTCGGTTGATTTAGCTAAGCTCCTATGCCAAGGTGTTGAAGAGCAGCGTCCGCTGGCTCAATCAAAGCAGCAAACGTTAAAGTGCGAGGAGTGTTCATCGTTAATGGTAACCGGTGATGAAGGGCAACTGCAGCAGGTTATTCGAAATTTGATAAGCAATGCTATAAAGTACACGCCCGACCAAGGTTCTATTACCTGCACCTGTATGGTTTTACCAGAAGACTTTATAACAGGTGGGAATGCATCTGGGGACTGGCCGGGATTGACCGACCTCCCGCCTCAGGATTGGGCTGCTCTACGGGTTGTCGATACCGGGATTGGTATTAGCCGCAGTGATTTACCCCATCTGTTTGAACGTTTTTTTCGCGTAAAAGATCAAGAAAATATTCGAGGTACTGGCTTAGGACTCTCGATTGTTAAAGAGTTAGTTAAGCGTCATGCCGGACATATTTCAGTCAATTCATCACCCCATAAAGGTAGCGTTTTTGCTATTTATCTACCTATACACACCTTACAAAAGGAAAGTTTCGTATGAACCAAAAAGCCTCCATTCTTCTAGTAGACGATGAGCCTGACTTATTAGAAAGTATTGCCATGACTCTTGGATCAGCCGATTTCAATGTGCGAAAGGCCAATAATGGCCAAGAAGCTCTAGATGCGCTCAAAGCCGAACGATTCGACCTTATTTTAGCTGATATTGCGATGCCCGACATAAACGGATATCAACTGCTTGATCGTGTTCGTGAAAATCGGCAGTGGGCCTCAATCCCCTTTATCTTTCTAACTGCCCGAAAACTTGACAGCGACATTCGGTACGGTAAATCACTGGGTGTAGATGATTACCTAACCAAACCCATTACGGCCGAAGATCTGCTGGCGGTGGTTCATGGTAAACTGCGTCGGGCTAAGTATTTTCAGTCGTCACCTCAACAAAGGGTTAATTTTGTCGTAACAAAACAGAATATAGAAGTTGGGCCACTAAGAATGGATATCAAACGGCACCAAGTTCTCGTCCACAATCAGGGCGTTAAATTATCGGCCAGAGAATTCGCTTTGTTAGAATTTTTTGCTCGCAATCCAAATGAAGTGTTCTCTACCCGTCAGCTAATTACCGTTACCCATCAGAACCTTAAAGACCACAATTCCAATACCGACGCTCTCGTTCGCTCGATCATTCACACCTTGCGTCAAAAAGTGGGCGACTATATTGAAAATGTTCGAGGCATAGGCTACCGTCTTGTCTTGCCGGAAACCTAGGACTCCGACAAAGCTTGTGTGTCGAACTACTATACCAAAAACAGAATGAGACCAACACGTTTACGTCATGCCCGCTTAAACCATGCGGGCATGACGTGATGAAATAGAGTTGGTTTCAAACTGATTTCGGTATAGTCAGCCCACTATATCTTTGAATGCTCTACCAAGATGCACTCTCAACTTGAGGGTGCATTTTTATTTCTACACTTTTCTACATTTCCTACAAAACTCCGCACAAAAATTAACCTTAATAATCACTGATTCAGACACAGTATTTGGTTATCATAGCTCTATACCTTTTTATCATTAGATCTGAATACAAAAAAACTTTCAATTTTGATATGTTTATATAAGGAGATTATGAAGTATGTATAAAAACAATTGTGAATCTTTTCTGAAAGTAAAACATAAACGCAAAGGACTTCAACTATCTGTAGTTTTTTTAGCGGCTTATGTTGCATTTTTTGGTCTAACCCAGCTTGCCTTGGCAGATCCACCTATTGATGCCTATGCCGACTCCGTTGCCGGTAGTAGCGGCAATGTTACAAATGGTGATGCTGCCACGGGCGCTCCTGATAATTCTCCGGCATTGATTGCTGCTACCCTAATTTCCACAGGTGGCTTAACCTTAGATATGGGCGAAGATGAAGAAGGTACCGGTGATTTGATTGTTTACTACGTTGGCGGTTCAGTCGGTTTGAACCCTGCTATTTCTTTTCTTGATGAAAGTAAGCAGGTAATAGCCACGGTTAACGACCTTCCCATTCAAATAGGCCTAGGGCAATTGTTAACTACCACCGTTGTCTACACTGGTTTTCCTGCACGTTACCGTTATGTTCGTTTTGAAACAGAAAATTTAGCCTTATTCAGTTTGGATGCCATTGAGGCTACCACTTACAATCCCGATGATGACGGCGATGGTATTCTCAACAGCGACGAAGATCGCAATCAAGATGGTAATCTGGATAACGATGATACCGATGGCGATGGTATCCCCAACTATCAGGATGATGATGATGACGGTGACGGCACCCCTACCGCAACAGAGTGCCCCACTTCTCCCTGTACCGACACGGATAGCGACACTGTCCCCGATTACCTTGAACCAAACGATGTTGATACCGACACCAACGGCACTATGAACCACGCCGATAATGATGATGATGGCGATACTATTCCAACTGCCGATGAAGATATAAACGGCAATGGCGATCCCACTGATGATGATTTGGATGGTGACGGCATTCCCAACTACCTTGATGATGATGATGATGGTGATGGCTTACTCACCAAAAACGAAGGTACGGGTGATACAGATGGTGACGGTATCCCTAATTATCTCGATCCCAGTAATGATCCTAGCAGTGACAGCGATAGTGATGGTGTTATCGATGGTGACGAAGACCCAGATGGCGATGGTAATCCCCTCAACGACGATACCGACGGTGACGGCATCCCCAATTATCTCGACGAAGATGACGATGGCGACGGCACAAACACTATTGATGAAGGTACGGGTGATACCGACGGTGATGGTATTCCCGACTATCTAGACGCTGATGATGACGGTCCCGGGGCCGGTGACAGTGACGGCGATGGCATTGCTGACGATGATGAAGATGTCAACAATAATAACGATCCGCTTGATGACGATACTGACAACGATGGTATTCCAAACTATATGGATGCTGATGATGATGGCGATAACATACCAACAGCCAGCGAAGATATTAACGGCGACGGCGACCTGACAAACGACGATACTGATAACGACGGCATTCCCAACTATCTTGATGATGATGATGACGGTGATGGTTTAAACACCGCTAACGAAGACAACAATAGTGATGGTGATGGCAATCCCAGTACCAATCCCAATGACTCTGACGGTGATAATATTCCCGATTATCTTGATCGTGACGATGGCGGCCCTGGAACAGGTGACAGTGATGGCGACGGACTCAATG
>JAGRBY010000174.1 GCA_020433835.1 Anaerolineae bacterium
ATTTTTGAGCCAGGAAAATGGCACGCTCCGCGATAAAACAACGATTGTTTTGGCCTTTAACGCTCCCTACTATCTGGACACAACGGAAGTAACAAAACTCACTGCCTATTACGGGGTCTACAGCAAAACCCAGCCACACATCGAAACGGCGGTGCGGGCGCTGTTTGGCGAAGTGGAACCGAAAGGCGCATCACCGGTTTCGGTCGAAGGCATCGGCTATGAGTTGGCTGATGCCCTGGCCCCCGATCCCGATCAGGAGCTGTCGATCACCTTGCTCGAAAATATACCCGAGGATGGCATTGCTCCGGTCACCGTTAAAGTTCAAACCGGAGCCATTATCGACCATAACGGGAATGTTATTCCCGATGACACGCCGGTTGAAATCAAAGCGCTGCGCAACGGTCGAGAAACAACGTCGCAGGTGGTATCCAGCATTAATGGGGCGGTTGAGGCAGAGATTCATTTAATAGAGCCGGGTGATTATGATATTACAGCCATTGCCGGACAGGCCGAGTCGTCGGAGCCTATTCGCGTTTCGGTGCTGGCTCCGCCCACGCCGACGTCCGAATCGGTAACACCGACCTCAACCCGAACCATTACCGCCACCCCAACCGACTCACCCACCGCTACGCTAACGGCTACTCCGGTTGAGGCTACAGCAACGTCCGTGCCGCTCGCGGGCAATAGCGACTCGCCGCCCGATCAACCGCAAGTATCTGCTACTTTCGACGGTCGTCACTTAGATGGCATCGATTTGCTCTCGGCGCTGGCCGCCACACTCTTGGCCGGTATTTTAGGTTTTCGATTGGGGCAGCAGTCTGGGCGGCCGCTTTCGCAGCGTGTGCGATTGGGCTTGTGGGTACTTATTGGCGGCTTGCTGGCGTATCTGTGTTACGGGGCCGGCTGGCTGCGCCCCGAGCAGTGGGCTTTTGAATCGCCCGATTTATTAATGGGACGGCTTTCAGTGGCGGCGCTGGCCTTTATATTTGGGCTTGTGACGATTATGCTGAGTGGCCGAATGCTTAAGGTTACCAAATAACGTTAGCCGCTTCCGCCAAACGTCATCCATACCGCAGCGACGAACATCACCAACGCAACACCTGCCAACCACCAATTTTCAGCCAAACTTGATGTTAAGCTTGCGGCGGTGGCCGGCTCACGTTCCATCGGCATGGTATTGTCCGAACCATGGATCATCGCCTGCCAGGCCGCTATCGAGGCCGGTCGATCTTTAGGGTGGGGAGCCATAGCGGCCAAAACCACGCGGGCCATATCGGGCGAAATATCGGAATTGATTTCTTGCGGAGACGGCAGCGATTCCGGTACAATAAAACGTTCCTGGGCACTGGGCGGGGCATTGCCGGTGAGTAGGTGGTATAACGTAGCACCCAAAGCGTAAAGGTCAGAGCGGGCATCGGTGTGGCCTAAGTGATCGACATACTGCTCAAGCGGGGCATAGGGCAAACTACCAGCTCCTTGCAGCCCGGTTAAAGTACTGGGATCATTGGGGTCAAGCGGTTTAACCAGGCCAAAATCAACCAGCTTCAAACGCCCGTCAGGTGTCAACTTAATATTGGCCGGTTTCACATCGCGATGCAAAACGGGCGGCTCTTGCGTGTGAAGATAGCTAAGCGTGTTGCAAATCTGGTCAATCCACCGGATCACGGCTGTTTGGTCGAGAAAGCGCGCTTCACGCCGTGCATCGTTAGCCACTTCCAAAAGATTCTGGCCGGGGATAAAATCCATAACCAAATAATCGCGCTCATCTCTGGAAAAATAGTCGCTCACTTTAGGCAGACCCGGATGATCAAGCCGGGCCAGGGTAGACGCCTCTTTGTAAAACTGCTTACGAAAGCTCTGGGCCAATTCCTCATTCAGACCGGGCTGCAAAAAAATCTCTTTAATGGCAGTTTGACGACCTTCCAACACTCTATCATTGGCCAGATAAACCGTTCCCATGCCACCTGAGCCGATTAACCCGACAATTTCATAGCGATCTTTTAAGCAGTCACCGGGCTTAAGATGTACCGTCAAGAATTTTCTCGCAAATTAAGGTTTCGGTTAAACCGAGTTGGCCTTAAGATTATCCTAAACCAAATTTACTGTCAAAACAGGAGGATCAAGTGAAAAATCTACAAACCGAACAGGCCCTTCTTATCTGGAAAGAGGAAGAAATCATCAAAGACCAGTGGATTTTGCACGATGACTCTACTTCTGAGATTACCATCGGCCGCTCGACCGAATGTACCATTAGCATTCCGGTGCGCTGGATATCGCGCACGCATGCCATATTGCGCCGCAAACAAGGCCAATTCTATTTGGAAGATGCCGGCAGCAAGAACGGTGTTTTTGTCAACAGCCAACGTATTGTCAATCCCTACCCCTTGAATGATGGTGATATTATTCAGTTGGCCCCCGGTCTGGAACTCATCTATGTTGACAGCGAAGCCACCGCGCCGCTGCCCGGCGGCAAGCGGGGCCTGGGTCTGCAAATCGATCCGGCAGAACGGCAGATCTACATCCACGGGCAACTGATTACCCCCGCGCTCAGCAATCAGCAATACCAACTCATTGAAAAGCTGGCCGAACAATCCGGTAAAGTTTTTAGTCGCTCCGAAATCATTGAGGCCGTTTGGCCCGGCGAATCGGCGGAAGGCGTAACCGATGATGCTATCGATGCGTTGGTGCGCCGCCTACGCCAACGGCTGACCGAAATGGAGCCGGAGCACAATTTCATTGTCACGGTCCGCGGCTACGGTTTTCGCCTTGACAACGATGTTGTCTAACGCCCATCTTTACAATTAAATTTGCACCATTTACACCTCAGACTACAATATCGGAGTGATACGGATATTTTGTTTTAAAGAGCGGCAAGGTCAAACGGTGTTTCCAACTTATTATCACTTTTGGCACACCAGAGTCCTACCGCTTGTTATACTACTGCTGTGTTTGACGTCTTGTGAATTAACTGAACAACCGACGCCCGTTCCCGTAACCCCTGAGCCAACCCCCACACTCCCCCCCCTCGCCCTGGCTGTGGATGTTGATGATGACGCGATCATCGTCCCTATCCCCATCGAACCACCCAGTTTCAACGCCTATCTCAATGACACCGGCTATGAGGAGCTTGTCGGCGAATTGGTCTATGGTGCCCTGGCCGAAATTGGGCCAGATGGAAACTATTATCCGGAACTGGCCGCCGATTTACCAACACTGGCTAATGGTGGATTGAGTGAAGACGGCAAGACGGTTATCTGGCACCTGCGCCCCAACATTTACTGGAGCGATGACGAGCCGTTTACATCGGCCGATGTTCGCTTTACCTGGGAGGCGCTGCGCGACAGCAACATTTGGGCACCCGGCTTCGATTTGATCGATGATATCGAAACGCCTGATCCATTCACGGCCATCGTTCGCTACAGTGAATTTTATCCCAATTATCTCATCCAGTTTGGGGGTATTGGTACAGGCGTGCTGCCGGCCCACCATTGCGGCGCTACCAATGAGATGCTCTTTTGGGATTGCAATTTTGAGCCGGTTAGTACCGGCCCGTTTGTTCTATCACAATGGATACCCGGCGTTCGGCTAACCTTCACCCCCAACCCCAACTACTTTGTCCCGGAACGCCCGCTCGCCTCACAGATTGTCCTGCAGATCGAGTCTGATCCAGACCGTCGCTCGCGGAGTTTAGATCGAGGCGATAGTCATCTGGAACTGTGGCCGGAAGAACCGGCCATTAGTACTATTGAAAATAGCGGCAATGCCGTTTTATATTGGACTGATCCCGCTCGCTTTGTTTTGCGCCTGGTATTCAACTTGAGCGCCGCAAACCAGGGCGATGCCAGCCTGCCGCATCCCATGTTGAGCAACCCTCGCATCCGAGAAGCTATTCGGGCTGCCGTTGATGTGGGTAGAATTAACGCCGAAGCATTTAACAACCGGGGCCGGCCTATCAATACCGAGTTGTACCAACTTGGTTGCGATATTCCGCAGCACCAATATAATCCAGGTTTAGCAAATGCGCTGCTCGATGAAGAAGGTTGGATCTTGGTCGATCCGGATAATCCTGTTCGTCGCTGCCGGGGCTGTGGCACGGCTGAAGAG
Source organism: Anaerolineae bacterium (assembly GCA_020433835.1). Next base: position 4,105 of record JAGRBY010000174.1, read on the forward strand.
GGCACACCGTTTGTACTTGATAGCTACACCTACCTTGAATATGGCGAAACTATGGATATTGCGCATCGCATTATTGAAGAAAATCTAGCCAACGTTGGCATCCAGGTCAATCGACAAGTGGTTGAAGGCGGCCAGTTGTGGGATGTATGGGCTGATGACGGCATAGAACTGCACGGTCAGTTTGATATGGATCTGTGGGACGACGGCTACTTTGGCGTTGACCCCACCATTTACATGGCCGATATGTTTGACCCGCGCGGCATCCCCACCCGAACTAATCCCCAGGCCGGCTTAAATGTATCTCGCTATCGCAACCCGGTTTTGGCCGATATTTTCGATGCTTTATATACGCCCTTGCCAAATAATCGGCGTCGCGCCTTGTTATGTGAACTCGCTATTATTCTAGAACAAGATCTTCCGCAAATTCCGCTCATCGCTTTTCCTGATGCTTATGGCATTAGCATTGAGTTGCAAGGTGTTGCCCCCCACATTTACGATACTATCACTTGGAATGCCGGCGATTGGCAGCTTGTCAGACCTATCGACAATTCGCCCTAAGAACCTTTAAAAAATAATATCTATAGAAGAACTTTATTTCAGGTATGCTTCTCTATGGCTAGTGGGACTATCATAGACATCCCGTAATCGTTATGATATACTGAGTACTGTTTGTATAACGTTTCACACACAACTTCATTTAGGCCAACCCTAGTCAACCCCATCACCCAGACAGGAGAAACAATTCGTGATACATTCAACAATTGAAAAAGAAGTCGCGGTTAACCAACCTAAAGATCTTGTGAATTTGCTTGTTATTAGCAGTGACCAACAAATTCATAAGACAATTCAATGTGCCCTTAAACAAGCGGTAAGCATGAAGTTTGACATCGCTTGGACGTCAACCTATAAAGAAATCGATCCGGATCTCTATGACATTTTTATCATCGATTACTATATTGGTAAACACACGGCTCTTGATATTTTACGCCACGCTGCTGAAGACGATCTTCATTTACCGGCTATTGTGCTGTTTGAAGAAATGGATCCGTCTCTTTTTCTTGAGGTTGAACAAGCAGGGGCGCTTGATTGTTTGGTTAAAGGTCAACTTGGCTCTCAATTGTTAGAACGTTCTATTCGGTGCGCCATTATGCATCGCCAGTTAGATCCCATTTTACCAGAAATGGAACAAGATCTACCGCAGTACTACGCAGCGCTTGAACAACGCTATTCAGAGCAAGCTTCTGAATTGGCTTACATGAAGTCTATATCTGAAGATGAGCATTCTAGACGGCAAAAATTAGAGCAGTGGGTTAAGGAGTCATTAACGCGGCGAGCCAGACAGGTACAAACCGTAACCTATATCGCCCAAAAAATTGCCACTACCCCTAAACTGGATGATTTATTTCTACAAGTGGTTAATTTGGTGCAGCAGCAATTTGGCTACTATCACGCCCATATCTATACCCTTGAGGGCGACTATTTAGTCATGCAAGAAGGTACCGGTAACGTCGGCCAAATGATGAAAGCCGTTAATCACAAAATTCCGGTTATTGCCCTTAAAAGTTTAATTGCGCGGGCCGCTCAGACAGGCCAACCGGTACTTATAGGCGATGTTACCCGCGAACCCAGTTGGCTACCAAACAGTTTACTACCCGAAACCAAATCTGAAATTGCGGTACCGATCAAATTGGGTGAAGATGTCTTGGGTATACTCGATGTTCAAAACGACACCATCGGCAGTTTAGATGAGGAAGACCAAATCCTACTGATGGGTTTATGCGGGCAAATTGCCGTCGCTATCAACAACCGACGGCTCGACGATCGACGGCAAGAGGCAGAAGACAACCAGCGCAAATTGATCCAAGAACTCGATGCTTTTGCCCACACCATCGGCTATACCCTGAGAGATCCTGTTAGTCTGATCATTGGCTATACCGAACTTTTGAAATCCCAATCTGGGCTGAGCGATACATTGCACGAATACCTTAATTCAATCGCTCGCAACGGATTAAAAATGAGCAATATCATCGATGAGCTTCAGGTTTTAACCGGCGTGCGCCGCGCTAAAATCGTTCCCAAACCCTTAAGTATGCTGCGCATTGTAGCCGAGGTTCAACAGCGGCTGGCCCATTTAATTCAGGAGTACGAAGCCAAGGTTGTTATTTCAGAATATTGGCCTCCGGCCATAGGTCACAAACCTTGGATAGAGGAAGTGTGGGCCAACTATTTAAGCAATGCTATTAAATATGGTGGGCGACCAGCTCGTATCTTTGTTGGTGCCACAGAACAATCCGATGGTATGATCCGCTTTTGGGTACGCGATAACGGCCCCGGATTTACCCCTGAAGAACAGGCGCAGCTCTTTACTGAATTTACCAACCTTAGCCAGCGGCGCGTCACCGAGTACAGTTTGGGGCTAGCGATAGTCAAGCGCATTATAACCAAATTAGGTGGCGAAGTTGGTGTAGAAAGCGATGGTATCCCCGGAGAGGGTACAATATTTACCTTTACCCTCCCCAAAGCCTAACAACAACCTCATAAATTATTGAGCAGGAGTGCCATGAGCCAAAAAATAGCGGTTGCCCTTATTCACGGTGTAGGCAACCAAGGTCCTGAGTTTGCCGATATCATGACATCCGAACTCTATGAAGCCTTTGCTGATCTTTTGCCGGCCGGTGATAAATCCGTCCACGATAAATTGACCATCAGGCCCGTCTACTGGGCCGATATTTTAGCCCGCAAACAAAGAGTGTTGTGGAACATTCTTAGGCACGAAGACGGCTTAGGGTTAAACACCCTCCGCAACTTTATGATGAATTTTGTGGGCGATGCTACCGCCTACCAACCTGGCCGAAATCGCCGCGAAATATATGAACGCATTCATACACGTCTGGCGACCGTACTCCACGAACTGGCCGATGAAGCCGGCCCCGAAGCACCGTTATGCATCATCGCTCACAGTTTAGGAACCGTTATTGCTCATAACTTTTTCTTCGATGTTGGTGAAATTTTATGCGAAACACCGGAGCAGATCAGTAGCCTTTCTCTATGCGAAACTGGTCGAACTTTGGCCTTGTTTTATACAATGGGCAGCCCCTTGGCGCTTTGGAGCATGCGTTACGATAACTATATTCCTATCCCCTTTCCCGGTTCTGCTCTAGCAGAGCTTTACCCCGCTCTAAAACCCCAGTGGATAAACTACTATGATAAAGATGATGTAATCGCGTATCCGATTCGCGCTATTAGCCGAGGACATTTCGAACTGTCGAAACAAGGGCTGTTGAAAGATGTACAAGTCAATGTGGGCAATCTATTTCGCAGTTGGAATCCGCTATCGCATATGGAGTATTGGCAAGATAAAGATGTTGTTGAACCCGTAGCTAAATCCCTGTTCGATGCCTGGCAGGCAGCCAACCTTTCAACCGACAGCAAATCGTAAAGCGCTTATTCTGTGAGAAACCTATGAGCGACACCCAACAATGGACCGAGGCTGACTCGTATCTTTACCAACAACTGGCCAATATCGCCGTCCCGGCCCGAGCCGAGCAAATGGCAGCCTTGCTAACGCTCATTCCTTTTGGCCCTGATGAAGCCTTTCACGTCGTTGAAATTGGTTCCGGCCAGGGGCTTTTGTCAGCAGCCCTGCTCACCTGTTATCCTAACGCGACGGTGACCGCCCTCGATGGCTCAGCCGCTATGCGAGAGGCAACGGCCAAAAACGTTAGCCCTTTTAAGCCGCGCGGTCAAGTAGTTGCCTTCGACTTATTTGCGATGGGGTGGCACGCGCAGCTTGAAGAGGCCGATGTCGTTGTCTCATCGCTCTGTTTGCACCATCTTGATGACCGGGCCAAACGACAGTTATTCGCCACAATATCGTGCCACCTAACCAAAAGAGGGGTACTGCTCATCGCCGATCTCGTTGCGCCGCAAACACTCGAAGCTACAGAACTTTTTGCCGCTACATGGGATCACGCCACCCAAGCTCGAGCCACCACCGTTGCCCACGCTCCCGAACTTTTCGATATCTTCCAGCAAGAACAGTGGAATTACTACCGCTACCCCGATCCAATGGATCGACCATCGTCATTATTTGAGCAGCTCCTCTGGCTCAAAGAGGCCGGTTTTATGGTGGTCGATTGCTTTTGGATGCAAGCCGGTCATGCCATTTATGGCGGCTACAAAACGCTCAATCGCGCTACAACAGCCAAATTAACCTTTGACACGGCTTTATCCACCGCCCAGAACATTTTAAGAAGCCAATAAAAAAGGCGAACGTTTGTGAGAAACGTTCGCCTTCTACCTAATTCAAATTACGAGCACCTACAAATGGTAGTTATGACTCTTCGAGAATATCCACAATCTCCTGCTCAGGAACCTGACTAAGTATTTGCCGCACCTGCTCAACCGTAACCTCCGGAATTTTAACGACGATATCATAGTAACCGGGTTGGCGTGGTGTGGGGAAACTGCCGATGCCCATAACCCCCAGATCATTTTGAGCCAAAGCCGATGTCAGCGCCGCAAACTGCCCCTTCTTGTTTGGCATGCGCATGGTCACGCGCACACCCTTAGTCGGCAAACCAAGCATCTCCTGCAAACTACGGAGCAGATCAATTTCTGACAGAATTCCAACCACTACCCTGTCATCGTCAACTACGGGCAAACAACCAATTTTATGTTCCGTCATGATACGGGCAGCTTGTTCAACCGTCTTATCGAGGTTTATGGTATACACTTGCCCCTCTTTGGCGCTAAGCATAATCTTTTGAACGGTCAGGTTCGACAGATAGCGCGTAATTTCCCACACGCTTAAACTGACCATCGTGTCTGGTTTCATGGCAAAACGCTGGTTTGTTACCAGCCCGACCAATTTTTTGCCGTCACCCACAACCGGCAGGTGTCGAACCAAATTTTCCGTCATAATATGTTGGGCCTCAGCAGCCGACATCTCCGGCGGCACCATAATGGGGTGCCGCGTCATAACATCTTTTACGAGCATAATTACACAGCCCTCTCTTTCGTTTGAATGACCGGCTCAAAGGTGAGCAAGGTTTCTCTGGGAATGTGGCAGAAAATCCGGTGACCGCGTTCATCCTCTTGCCATGGCGGAGTTTCTGTTTCGCAAATTTTGCCGCCGTCAGGCAGGAGATGTCGACGCGGGCAGCGGGTGTTAAAGCGGCAGCCCTGTGGCGGGCTGATGGCACTGGGTACGGTTCCCTCCAGGCGAATACGCTTCTGTTTGGCCGACGGATCAGGAATAGGCACAGCCGAGAGCAGCGCTTCGGTGTAAGGGTGGTATGGCAGCGCATAAATGGCATCCGCCGGACCGATCTCCATAATTTGGCCCAAATACATCACCGCGACGTAATCAGAGAAGAAGCGCACCACGCTCAAATCGTGAGCGATGAAAATCATGGTGGTGCCATATTCGGCCTGCACCTCCAGCAGTAGGTTGAGCACGGCAGCCTGCACCGACACATCCAGCGCGCTCACCGGCTCATCGCATAACACCAAATCGGGCCGGCTGGCCAGAGCGCGAGCAATGCCGACCCGCTGCTTTTCACCGCCGCTGAGCTGGCGCGGCAGACGGTCGTAATAGTTCGCTCCCAAACGCATCAAATTCAGCAGTTTGATAACCTCATTACGTACCTCGCTTTTGGGAACGGTTCCAAAACGAAGCATGGGCCGGCCAATCTGCTGCCCAACTGTGTAGGAAGGATTCATGGTCGAGTCGGGGTTTTGAAAAACCATTTGCAGCTCTTGAATGAGCTTCTCGGTGCGTGTTGTTAAGTCGCCGGTGATATCTAAGCCCAAGAATTCGGCCTTACCCGACGTGCTGTCTTCTAGACCGATAATGGTCTTAATCAAAGTACTTTTGCCACAGCCCGACTCGCCGACAATGCCCAGTGTTTTTCCTTTTGGCACATTAAAACTGGCATTTTCGACTGCCTTCACATAGCGCGGTTCGCCCATACCGAACACATCTTTCAGTGAACTGCCCTGCACTTCATAGTATTTTTTGAGATCCTTAACTTCAATGATGTACTCTTCTTTATCCCCATTCTGTTTGATAGAAGGCGGTAAAATATCATCCGACGGTCGCCATTTCGATGGGTCGATCTCTTCGGCAAAGTGGCAGCGGACTTCGACACCGTTGGAGAGTTTCCGTAGTTCGGGGCGCTCTTCCCGACAGCGATCGCGGAAATAATCGCAGCGCGGTCCATACACACAGCCGGGCGGGCGGTTGTTGGGCGGCGGCACCCGGCCACGGATGGGATAAAGCATGCTGCTGGCTTTATCGGAGCCGAGCTTGGGGACGCAGCGAATTAAGCCTTGCGTATAAGGATGCTGTGGGTTTTTGTAAATATCTTCCGTCGTCGCCACTTCAACCATCTCACCGGCATACATGACGCCCACCTTGTTGCACACGCGCGCTACCACACCCAAGTTGTGGCTAATAAACAAAATGCCGGTGTCAAAATCGCGGCGCAGTTCAGCGATAAGGTCAAGCACGGCGGCTTCAACCGTTACGTCAAGCGCGGTGGTCGGCTCATCCATAATCAACAGAGCCGGATTGTTGAGCAGCGCCATGGCGATAACTACCCGCTGCTGCTGCCCCCCAGAGATTTGATGAGGAAAACGATGCATCACGTTGGCGGCATCGGGCATGTAAACCCGTTCCAACATCGAGATACACCGTTTTTCAGCCTCTTTGTCATCTAAGCCACGATGGACGGTTAACACCTCTTTCATTTGGTCGCCCAGCCGCATCGAAGGGTTAAGTGCCTGCATCGGGTCTTGGTAGACCATGGCAATCTGGTCACCGCGCAACCGCCGTAGCTCTTCACCGCTGCGACCGACCAACTCCTGGCCTAAAAATTTGATACCACCCCGTTTAACGTAGCCGTTGGCTCCTAAAAAGTTAAGAATAGCCCACGTTACCGTGCTTTTACCACAACCGGACTCACCCACAATGCCGTGGGCTTCGCCGCGCTGAATTTCAAAGGTGACATCCTGTACGGCCTCGATTTCACCGCCGCGAATTTTGTAGGCAACGGCTAAATCTTCAACGCTTAAAACAGGGCCTCCCGGTATCTTTCCATTCGTTCTGGTCATAACATCCCCTTTACTTTTGATAACGTGTTAGCTCTTCGCGCAAACCATCGGCAAATAAATTTAGCCCAATAACCAGCGAGGCAATGGCAACCGATGGCCAAATAACGGCCCATTGATTCGAAAAAATACTCTTGCGAGCCTCATTGACCATATTCCCCCAGTCGGGATCGGGTGGCGGCAGGCCGATGCCCAAGAAACCGAGCGTACCGATGGCAAAGATGGCGTAACCCACCCGCAGCATCGAATCGACCAGCAGCGGCCCCCGCGCATTCGGCAGAATCTCGACAAACATAATGTACCACGCACTTTCGCCGCGCGTCTCGGCAGCCCGAATATAATCGCGGGTTTTAATATCGAGGGTCAAGCTGCGCACCAACCGGGCGACCCCCGGCGCACCCGTAACCGTAATAGCCAGGATAACGACCAAATCGCCCTGTCCCAAAGCGGCAATGACCACCAGATAAAGGACGATGACCGGAAAGGCGATGAGGGCATCGAGGAACTGCATTGTCACCTGGTCCCACCAGCCGCCGCGATAACCGGCGTTAAGACCCAAAAACGATCCCACCAACACCGAGCCGATAACGCCCCAAATGGCGACACCAACGGGAAAAACCAATCCCCCCCAGGGCAGCCGGGTTTTAAGCAAAATAACCTGGGTACCCACCATCAAACGCGAGAGAAGGTCGCGGCCCAGATGGTCGGTGCCTAACCAGTTGGTGCTGTTGGGCGGCAGGTTTTGGGTAAATTCTGAGGCGTTGGGGGGATAGGGTGTCCAAACGATCGAAATAAGCCCTAAAAGAACCCAAAAAAGAACCAGTCCCATCCCCACGGTGGCAATACGCGACTCGAATACAATCGAGATGCTTTTCCACATTTTTTCCCA
>JAGRBY010000175.1 GCA_020433835.1 Anaerolineae bacterium
CATCTCTTGGGTGGCCGGCATGTAAAACATGCCAAAAACCGGTCGCCCATAAGCCAATAAACCAATCGCTATACCCCACTCCGGCATGCCCTGGTTGAAGACGGTGGTTCCGTCTAAAGGGTCGATAGTCCAGACCATTTTTGTGGCCAGGTTTGTTTTTACGGAGCCGTATTCTTCGCCCATAACAATATAGTTAGGGTAACTAATTTGAAGCTGGCGAGCGAGATATTGCTCAATTTCGCGATCAGCCTGACCGGCCGGACTTTCATCAGATGAATAAGGGTAAAGCTTTATCCGGTCGAAATAATGCAGGGCTATTTTACCGGCGTGAAAAACCCAATGGCAGAGTTCTTTTATATTAACTTCGGTTAAAGGGTTGATAAGATAGTTCATGGAAGCCTCTCCTCATTTAGCGTGTTGGTTACGTGGGATAGCTAGCGCGTTTGTTGGTTTGCCAGAGTTCGTTCGCTACCAATAGGTTAACCGGCAAAGCACCCATTGGGGCATGATCGGGTTGACTTGCAGCCGTCTGTAATAAAGCCGATTTGACGATTTCGCTACCTGTAGTTTACGGTAGCTGGGGCGATTTTACTTGAGGAGAGGATGAGATTTAGTTGATATTTTGTTGAGGTTAATTTTGAGGTGAGCCATCCGGATCAAAGTAGTAACCGTCGCCACGTACTGTAACCAGGTAGCGCGGTTTGGCCGGATTCAGCTCAATTTTTTTGCGGAGCTGGCGAATAGCTTGCTGTACGGTTTCATTACTCACGCCGCCTAAATAGGCCTCGTTTTCATCCAGCCAGGCTCCTTGAATGATTTCATCGAGTGTGCAGATTTTTTGTGGATTATCGAGCAGAAAGGTTAATAGCTGCCGATCTTTCCGGGCCAGATCGGCCAGTTCCTGATCGCCTTGGTAAAAGCGCTGGGTGGTTGGATCGCGCCAGATGGTGCCGGTACTGACGCCTTCCATCATAATTACATAGCGGGCGAATAGGGGGCTGAACAACTGCCAGCCTCCTTTTTGTTTGATACACAATCCTTTTGCTGACAACCCTTGCAGCGGCTCCCCGTATTTTTCCTCGATTTGGCGCAAACTTTCTTTGCGATCCTTGCCCGATTTTATCTCGAGCGCACTTTGCAGAGCGAACAGAGTGGCCTCCTCTGCACCGGTCAGTCCTTGCCGTAAATCGGCCAGCCGATTTTGGATACTCGGTTCAACCAGCAGCGTCGATGCCCATTCGTTCGGCTCCGGCACCGTGTCGATGCGCTGCTGATGGGCTAGCCATAAGGCCGCCGCCCGCAGCAGGGCCGGGTAGCCGCCGGTCAGTTCAATGAGCCGCTGCCGGGCTTCGTCACTAAAACTTTGCCCGGTTGACGACTCGCGCCGGCCGATGACCCAGCGGGCGTCGCTATTGGACATAGTGCTCAACCAACAGCGGTGGATGTCAAGAATTTCGTACAGTTCACTGGTTTCAATCGATTTGATGAGGTGGGGCAGATCGGTGCGAACGCCGGCCAGATACGACAGTGTAGCCTTGAAGCCATCGCGCAAGCCGCGCAGATTATCGAGGACCTGGGGTGAAGCCGTTTGGCAGAAGCGATCAAACGGATCGAAGACCAACACCAGTCGTAACTTGTAATTTTGAAAGTGGAGCAAAACCTCCCGCAGAGCGCTTTGCGGCAAAAAGGGATCGGTTTTTTCCTCGACCTTGCGGTACAGCCGCTCAACCTCATCAACCAGATTGGCGTTTAGCTCGCGTAATTGGGGCGCAGCTTCAAAGAGCGAGCGCAGCATCACCCGAAAAAAGGTGCTCAAATCATCGCTGGGTAAGTTGTTGAGATCAACCAGTACCAGGGCCAGTTGAGGCGCATCATCCGGTAAATAGCTTTGCACCACATCGGGACGCTGACATAGAAACCCCAAAAAGTTCGATTTGCCCGCCCCGCCCAAACCAATGATCGAGCCGCTTTCGCCGGCCTGGATCCAGCGCGCAATCTGGGCGACTTCCCCGGCGCGATAGTTGGTGGGATAAGATATGTATTTTTGGGTGAGGGTCATGGGTTTCTCCTTAGAGATACGTGTGGAACCTGCGCTATTATCACCTTGTTTCGGCCAAGAGACAAATTTTTATGGTTGGCTCAAAGGGGGAGTGTTTAGACCGTTCTGAATACTTTTGTTTTCACGATGATGGCTTTATAGCGAGAAAAGCGAAAGAAAGGTGATAGTTTCAGGAATTTACATTGTGATAAGATGAATAGGGAGGTAGGAGTTTACAAAAGATAATCCCGTGATAAGTGAGGTGGCACTGAGAAAATATTGACAGTTCCCCTCTGTTGGTTGAACTATTTGGCGAAGGTATGTTGTAAGCGTTATAATTCGCGCAGTTGGTTTGTTAATCGTATTTCTATAGTATTTTGGGAGAGAGGTTGATGTTGAATTCGAGACAATCAAAAAAATTAGTACTTCTTATATTACTCTTGTTACCTTTTTTTACCATGGCGGCGAGTCCCTACAAGGCTCATTTTCCGAATCAGCCTCGGATCTCGCCGGAACAGGCTATTGCTGTGGCTGTAGGTGGATGGAGTGATACCCCCAATGGCTTGGTTAAGCAATATACAGCTAAAGCTAGTAAGAATGACAGGCAGAAGGTGAAAATAGCTTCACAGCCTTTGATAAGACGCGAAAGAAAGGGGTTTAGTCAGGCTTGGGATTTTTATAGAGCTAAAATAGATGCGTTGGCTGATCCGGTAATGAGAGACGAAGCAGATAAACCCACTTTAGAGACGGCTACTTATCCGATGATCATACAAGCTGAAGTGGAAGAAAACAATTTTCGCATCAGTGACATGGGGGGAGATGGTAATAAGGACTTTGGTGCTTTCTATCCGTCAGTGACATATAACAGCACTGATAACGAATACTTAGTGGTATGGATTGGTGACGACAATGTAGATCCTTTAGTAGATAATGAGTATGAGATTTTTGGGCAACGGCTTGACGGAACAACCGGAGCCCAAAAAGGCGAGAACGATTTCCGCATCAGCGAAATGGAGCCGTATAATTCTAATGTTCCTAAGGGCATCCTACCAGCAGTGGATGTGGCTTATAATAGCACTGACAACACGTATTTAGTTGTTTGGTGGGGTAACGGTATCAACAGTCCCTCAGCAATTAATGAAGTCGAAATCTTTGGTCAACAGTTAAATTCAGCAGGAGAGCAGATTGGGAAAGATGATTTTCGGATCAGTGATATGGGGCCGGATGGTGATGACTTATTCGGTGCTATCTTCCCGGCAGTAGTCTATAACAGCACTGATAATGAATATCTGGTCGTATGGCATGGCAGTGATAACACCGGTGACTTGGTGGATGATGAATTGGAAGTTTTTGGACAGCGACTTGACGGAACAACAGCAGATGAAAAGGAAAGTGATTTCCGGATCAGCAATATGGGGCCAGATGGTGATGGTTTATTCGGTGCCTTAGATGCGGCAGTTGCCTATAATAGTATCAACAAAGAGTATTTGGTTGTTTGGTGGGGCAATGATGATACTAAAACGTCTTCAGATGAAGAGCTAGAAATTTTTGGACAGCGACTTGATGGCGCGACGGGGGCGGAAAAAGGAAGCGACTTTCGAATTAGCGAGACGGGACCAGATGGAGATACTCGTTATAGAGTAGCCTTTCCAGATATAGCCTATAATAGCGTGAGCAATGAGTACTTAGTAGTCTGGGGGGGGGATAATAATGCTGGGCTATTAGTATTAAATGAACTTGAGATCTTTGGGCAGCGACTTAATGGCGCGACGGGGGCGGAAAAAGGAAGCGACTTTCGAATTAGCGAGATGGGACTGGATGGAAAACCTGCATATGATGGTAATCATCCAAGTGTGGCCTATGACCATAACTCCAATGAATATCTCGTGGTTTGGCATGGTAACGATGATACAATTGGCGAAGCTGAAATCTACGGGCAAAGATTAAATCCATCAGGAGAGCAAGTTGGTGATGATGATTTTCGAATTAGTTATATGGGAACTGATGGAGATGCTAATTATGATGCCCTTTATCCAGTAATTGCTTACAATGGCGTATCCGAGCAATTTATTGTAGCTTGGTACGGCGATGACAATACAGATATGTTAATAAACCAGGAATTTGAAATATTTGGTCAAATACTACTCCCTGGACAGCAATCGAGTAACCCTGAGGAGGCTGTATTTCTACCAATCATGATAAAGAGTAACTAATCTCGTGAACCTCGTTATTTCTTTGATATCAAGGGTAAATAGGTTACATTCAATCGATCTGCGTACTCTAGCAAATCAGACCCATCTGCTGTGGATGATTTATGAGGAGAACACAGCATCAGAATAATTAGCTGATTTGGGGGCGTGGTATGAATGGTGATTTTACCTTTTGATACCATGTCTGGTGTCAAAGAATAAGACCATGAGGTTCCATAATGGCTGTTGCTTGCAATTCTATGGATTGGAACTTGATCCACTGTAGGTGGTAGCTTCGTATCAGATGTTAAAAGCCATAGTTTCCAAGGGGGATTATGGGATGGTAGGTTGATAGCAATGTCCTTCTGAACATCGCCTGTCTCGTAATAAGGGAATGCGGCAGTCCACACATAACTACTGCGACAGGCTAGAGGAACAGAATGAAGAAAGGTCGAGGTTGGGTCAGCAGGAATAGGAGTTTGCACAAAGGGGGCTGATTGACTGGTTGCTAAAACGGGTGTTTGGTGCTGAGTCTGCAAAACGGATGGGCTTGTACTCCCTTCTGAATGGGGGTATAAATATTCTGGACAAACCGAATCGTCTTGATCTGTAGCTTGAAACTGGGCTGGAATATACAAGTCAAGCTCAACCTGAGTCAGATTGCGGCCAGTTTTGCGGCAGGCACGAAGCTGCCATAGTTCTACCCCTACTTCCCACAAAATGAGATTGGTACTGGTATTTAGGCTGCCTGAAGCCAAGAGATTACCATTGGGATTGAAAGCGACACTGGACACATTCGTATTGTGTCCTTCGAGAGGCCGACCTAGAAATTGAGGATGGCTTCGGTCTTGCGTATCCCATAGAACAATAAGGCCATCATCACCTCCTGAGGCCAAAGTTTTTCCATTTGGACTGAAGCTCACACTTTGCAATGAACTATTATGGTCACTAAGCGGTTGTCCCAGTCGCTGGGGGTGCAGGCGATCCTTGACATCCCAAAGGATTATGGACTTGTCAATACTTCCAGACGCTAGAGTTGGTGGATTGGGGCTAAATGTTAAGCTTTCAACCGTATTAGAATGTTCGGAGAGAGGTTGTCCTAGTAGTTGAGGTTGGCGCGGGTTCTGAACATCCCATAAGAGGATGCTACCATCACTTTTCCCGGCAGCCAAGGTCTTACCATCTGGGCTAAAAGCGATACTGTTGAAATAACCGGATGTTCCAGAGAAAATTTGCGTTAATTGCTGAGGATACTGACGATCTTGCATATCCCATAGGGCAATGGTGCCCTCGCTACTCACTGAAGCTAGGGCTAGACTATTGGTATTAAAGGATAAACTCTCAATGTAACTAAAATCTTCGGAGAAGGTTTGGCCCAGAGATTGAGGTTGGCGCGGGTTCTGAACATCCCATAAGAGGATGCTACCATCACCTTTCCCAGCAGCCAAAGTCTTCCCATCTGGACTAAAGGCTAGGCTGGTCATAACCCCAACAAATTTTGTGCCGAGTTGAACTAACACTTTAGGGGTGTAAAAATCGTTAGTGTCCCAAAGTATGACAATACCATCGTTACTAGCAGAAGCCAGCGTTTGCCCATCCGGACTGAAGGCTACGCTATTAACTTGACGGTCATGACCAATGAGACGTTGCCCAAGAAGCTGATTCAGTTGATCTGGTTGAATATCCCAGAGTGTAACGGTTTTGTCCCAACTGGCTGAAATGAGCGTCTGAGTATTCGGAATGAAGCTCAAACTCGACACCCGCTTGGTGTGCCCAGTCAACGTTAAAATTTTCTGTTTGCTCTCTACATCCCATAAAATAATTGTCTTATCACCGCTGCCGGAGGCTAGGGTTTCTCCATCTGAGCTAAAGGCCAGACTAAATACATCATCTTGATGCGCTTGAGCAAATTCAATCCGTGGTTGAGGTTGTTGTAGATCAGCGACGTCCCATAGAATAATCGAGCCATTTCCATCACCCGATGCTAACATCTCACCGTCGGGGCTAAAAACGACACTCCATACCCAATTCTTATGGCCACTATCGTCGTCTGATTGCCACATCTGTTGAGGTTGTTGAGGGTTGTGAACATCCCACAGCCTTAACTTCTTATCTTGACCGGCGGAAACCAATATTTTTTCATTGGGTTTGAAGGCGATACTTTCTACACTATCGATTTGATCTGTGAACGTTCCCAGCGCTTGCAGCGGCTGGTTAGGCTGCACTGTCCACAAATTGATTTTGCCCTGATTGCTGCCAGAAGCGAAAGTTTCTCCATCCGAGTTGAAAGCGATAGTATTCACGCTGCCGTCTTGAATAGCATGCCCCACTTTTAACGGCTTTTGTGGGTTAGATACATCCCACACAATAATTTCGCCGTCATCACTGCCTGAAGCCAGTATATCTCCACTGGTACTATTGAAGGCGAGGCTCTTTATAGTTCCGTTATGGCCGGTCAGGGGTTGGCCAATAGGCTGAGGCGGCCCATCTGTTTGCATTTGCCAGAGAATAATTGTGCCGTCGGCTCCGGCTGAGGCCATGGTTTGACCATCCGGACTCAGAACCGTACTCTCGACCGGACCAGCGTGTCCGTAAAGGCGATTACTTAAGCGAGGATATGTTTGCAAGGCCGTTAATAGCACATCGCGGGCCTCTGTTGTTTCGTCGATGCGATTCGCTTCTAAAGCCAGTAGAAAAGCCAGCGTCGGATCATCATTCAAAAGGCTTAATGCCTGCGCCGCCAACTGGCGAGAAACGGAGATCTTGGTCTGCTCATCGGCCCGATCGCGTTCCGCTTCAGCTGTCGCCTGCTCGGCGATGGCTGTTTCCTCCGCCTCGATGGCCTTCGTTGACTCGGCCTGGGCCGTAGCCTCCGCTTCCGCCGAGCGCGTTGTCTCTGCAACGGCTGTGGCTCGCGCCAATGATTCCTGGGTGGCATTATATTGAGCCGTTGCCAGATTAGCATCGGCATCGCTGCGGGCAGTAGCTTCAAGTAAGGCGTTGTATTCGGCGGTAGCCAGATTAGCATCAGCTTGGCCTCTGGCAATGGCTTCTAAAGTGGCGTTATATTGGGCTGTGGCAAAATTAGCATCAGCTTGGCCTCTGGCAATAGATTCTAAAGTGGCGTTATGTTGGGCTGTGGCTAAATTAGCGTCGGCTTTTCCCCTGGCAATCGCTTCCAGAGTAGCGTTGTGTTCGGCAGTAGCCAGATTAGCATCAGCCCGGTCTTTGGCAATGGACTCTAAAGTGGCGTTATGTTGGGCCGTAGCTAAATTCGCGACTGCTTCGCCTCTGGCCTCACTCGCTGAAGTTGCCTGTACCTGGGCTTCCGCAGCGGACTGCTGTGCTGAATAACCAAACCACAGAGCCGCAATAACAGCCGCCAACAGCATCACCAAAGCTGTACCCAACCAAATCGCCCGGCGGCGAAGTTTGTTAGCCGCCAGTGTTTGCTCTTCGGCGCGTTCTTGGGCTTGGCGCAGTTGGCGTTGACGGTCGGTCTCGATTTGAGCAGCCTGCTGTTCCCGCAGCGTTATACTGCGCAGGATGAAGTCATGTTCGACTGCACTCAAGTCAACCTCGCGCTCGGCTAGCCATTCTTCGGCCTCGGCCAGGGGAGCGCCGCGTAGGAGACCGCCTTCATCTTGCTCCGTGCCTTGCCACTGGAGGATAGCCGCCCGCAGCCGTTCTTGCCAGGCGCGGAAGGTGCGGTCGGTCTCCATCCAATCACGCAGGCGACGCCAATGCTGAATCAGCGCTTCGTGCACCACCTCGACAACCTCATTGCCGGCCGTATTTTGATCGGTTACCACCAGTCGAGCGTCGGCCAAATGCTGGACTAGCGGCCAGTCAGCGTCGAGTTCAACGCGTGCGGCGACACGGCGGGTATCTTCCGTACCGGCACCGGGTTGAACCAATTGGGTAAAGATATGGCGGGCCTGGCTCTGCTGTTCAACTGTTAGTTGAGCATAAATTTGATCGGCATAGTAAGTCACCGCCCCCTCTACCCCGTCACTGTCTCGGTAAGCGGTTGAGGTTAATTGTCCATCGCGTTGGCGCTGCCAGAGCTGGGTCAGGGCAAATTCCAGCAGGGGTAGGCGGCCCGGCTCGTCGCCAACATCATCTAAGATGGTTTTAACCAGACCCGGCTCAAAAGAGATGCCCATTTTTTCGGCCGGATATTCGATAGCCCGGGCCAACTCTGTAGGACTCATGGCTCCTAACAGTTTGATACCTGGCTGGAGGCCCTCGGCTAAGGGGCGGTAAGCGAGGGCTTTACCCAGGAAGTCTGCCCGCAGGGTTAGAAGAATGGAGAATGGTGGGAGATCGGAAGATTGGGAATTGTCGATGGGAGTAAGGGGAGGCGTTAGGGAGAGAAGGGTGTCGATGAACTGACGGCGAACATGGGCATCGGGGCAGAGGGTGTAAAGCTCTTCAAATTGGTCGATGATGAGCAGCAGCCGGTTGGCGTGAGGCTGTAGATCGAGCAGTTGGGCGAGCAGTTCAGACAACTTTGACCGTCCGTGCCGAAGAGCCTCAGTTAGTGCCTCGGCATTTTGCCCTAGCCGTTCAGCCAAAAGGCGACCTAACGCTTCAATGGGATTTTGCCCAGGTCGAAAGCTCAGTACAAACCAGGCGTTTGATGGAACCTCGCTTGGCTCTTTGTCGATAGAGGGGGCTATTTCTTGCAGCCGAGGAACCAGACCGGCAAAAACGACCGATGATTTGCCGCTGCCGGATGGGCCGGTAACGGCAACAAGCGGCTGCTGTTCGACCACTTCGACCAGTTGATTAACAAAAGTTTCGCGACCGAAGAAGAAGGGCGCGTCGGCTTCGGCAAAAGCTTGTAGACCCTGATAGGGATTGAGCGGCCGGGGGCGATCGGTCGGGTTGCGCCACAGGTCGGCCGCCAGGGCTGCTGCCAGGAAGGTGAGTTGTTTGGTTAGGTGGAGCTGCGGTAATGCTGCTAAATCAGGTTGGGCCAACGCACCCAGCAGCTGGAGGGTTAAGCCGCGATAGTAATGGACCTGATCGTTGGGGTTAGGGAATAATCGGGCCACCTGGCGTCGTATAGCAGCCAAAAGTATAAAGGGATTAATCAGGGTGGCTGGAAGTGATGGGGAAGGTTGAAATTGTTGAAATGTACCTTGCATGGCCCGATGAAGCCGCTCGTAAAAGAGAAAGTGGATAGACTCCAACGGTAGGTTTTCTTTTGACAGTGATGGCGGTAGTAAGCCAACCACAATCCCCATCTCTAGCCGGATAAGGGTGTGTAAAAGATGATCATCATCGGGCAGATTATCAATGTTAGCAGCGGTTAGGCTGGAAGTCAGATCTACCAAATCGGCTAAATCAAGACGACCGTGCAACATTGATAGATCATCCCCCAGCCAGGCAGGAAGTAAATCAGACAAGACCGCAATGGGGTTTGTAATTTTAGCCCCATCGGGCATGGTGATGGAAATGGTATTAACATCCGGCACATCCCGAAGTGAATGGGTCAGGGTGGTAGACAGGGAAACAAGGCGGGGCGGTGTCGGCAATGATTGTCCGGCTGCTGCTTGCCACAGCGATACAGCCGTGGCTGCCCCCAAGAAGGCGAATTGTATCGGCAAGGGGGCTTCCGGGACATCATTGAGGTTTTTGTACTTCAACGCCCCGAGCAAGTGTAGGGTTAGGCCCCGATAGTACTCGGCCCAATTGTTTGGTATGGCCAGATAAGAACGGGCCTTTTGACGGATAGCGGCCAGGAATACAAAAGATTTTTGTAAGGTAGGGTGCCACAATCGCGGCGGCTGAAATAGCTCGGTTTCTCCCGTTGCGGCCCGGTGTAGCCGTTCAAAAAAGCGTAAACAGATATGCTCGGGCGATACGCCCAGTTCAAGGGCAGCTATGGGCAGCAAGGTGATGATGACATTGGTTTCCATGTGCAGCAGGTCGCGCAGGATGTGATCCTCACCTGCCCCGGAAAAGTCGATGAGCGTTACATCGCCACTAACCGGATCGACCAAAATATTTTGCAGGTTGAGATCACCGTGTAGAGTCCCGATATTGACCGGCGGCCAATCGTGCAGCAAGTGCGGCAGTTGAACCAGAGGATTAAACAACTTACGGCCACTGGGTAAGGTTACCGTCTGGCCGGTGAGATCAAGAGGCGAGTCAGCCTCAAAGGCGTGATCGATTTCAAATTGAAGGCGCTCGCGGCGGGTCCGGGTGACTACCCCGCTTATGGGCGCGAGGATCTGGCCAACGGTGAAGGCGGTGGCGTCGGCTACCGGGAATAAACGTAGTCGATGCGAGCGTTGGGGTCGACCGGCTGACAGCGGTAGATCGAGCGTAACATGGCCGGCCACAGCATCAACTTCGATTACCTCAAAGCCCTCTAGCTGCACTGCCGCGCCTGTCTCCAGATAATCATCACCAAATATGTGCGGTGTTAGTCGATAGGCCGTTGTGTCGGGCGGGAGTGGCTGCGGTTGAATGATGAGGTGAACCGGCAGCAGTAAATCATATGTACCGCCCAAATAGGGAGCCGGAGTCAAACGGGCATCGCGCCACAATGTTTCGAGGCGTTTGAGAAGCCGGCCGGTAACTACGTCAGTAAGCGTCTGGTTGTCGGTCTGATTAAAAAATTGGGCCAAACTTTCGTGTTTGAATTGGCCGTCACCGGCCAGCCGGTAGCTGAGGACGCCCCAATCGCCGACCAAGGCAGCATCGACCAACTCAATTCGGCCCGATAGCTTGTCGCGGATGTGGCGACGGTAGGCCGTTTGCTCTTGCTCAATAAGCCAGACCGGGCCGGTTTTGATAACGACCGGCAAGACAACTCGACCATCGGCTTGGCCGGGTTGAACAACAAAAACGCGGCTTTGGGTAAAGCCGCCGCCTAACTCTTGTGAGATATTAAGCCGTTCGTAGTTGGTGAAAAGCGATTGCAATACGGCTTCGACGGCCAACGGTAGGGGCTTTATGCCGGCCGCATAGACGATCTGCGGGCTGGTCGCCCCCATCACGTGGGCTGGTGCCATTATTTGTTCCTCTCATCCAATTGAAAATGTTTCTCATGAACAGATACGTCGGCTCAAAAAACAAGAAGTCTAGAGGTGGTACGGGATATCATGGTGAGGAGAATAAAATGAAACCGCTGCCAGAGTCAAGCGAAATATATACAATGTTTATTAAGCCGTATTCATTATACGGCTAATCCTGGCGATATAGACTAGTCACATGGAGTAATTTATCTATATCTTTTGGCGGATAGTAAGACCATCAAATCTAGGCCAAACGGCTAATAAGCATTTAACCGCTCACTTTTGCCACCAAGATTCTGCCAACGGCTAAAACTAAATTTACCAAAACCTCAACGATTCGCCCTAACAGTAGTCCGCAAGTTATACCGGCCAGTCCTGCCATAGGGCTAATTCCCCCTTGATTTCCGGGTAGAAACGGAGCTGCGGCTACACCTACAACCGCACCAACGAGAAGCCCTTGCAGTGGAGCAAAACCGAAGCGTTTCCCCCATAGGCGGGTATAGCTTTCCAGGCTGTTTTTTAGGATAGTGTCGATTGTCCCCAGGCCAAAGTTTCGCCAGACTACAAAATTAAAAATTAAGCCGATACCCATCCCCAAGCCGGCGCCAATGAGTGCTCCGGCCGGATCACCCGCGGCTAATAGCCAGCCCGTTACAGCCCCTACGCCTGCGCCAAGTAATCCTTTGGTCAATGTTTGATTTTCTCGATAAATGCGCAGCTTTGCCCGCAGTGAGTCGGCTTCGGTTGAATCATGGTTGAGTTTCGATAAAGCGTGCTGTATCGTTTGCCAGGCCAGCGCATCCTGCCCCAGTCGGGCATAATTTTCGCTCAGTAGCGTCAGT